>NZ_JOPH01000067.1:0-38238 GCF_002153615.1 Gluconobacter sp. DsW_058 | reverse complement strand
CCAATCAGATCCGGAGGAATGGAATCACATAGAAAGTCTCAAAACCAGATGGTTCTTCGATCCCTCCAACTGCGTGTCATTGTGCGACAGGAAACTGGCTGCTGCGGACGATATTGTTCTTGTCTCATGCTCCATAAATGAAAAAGGCGGGTCGGATCCATGATCCGCCCCGCCTGTATGAGAAAAGGTGAAGTGTTAGAAACCAGCCTGAATTCGGGCTGCAATAGAGTTTCCAGTGCGGCCGTAAAGATTGGTCGCCTGCATGCTGCGGGACACGATGAAGTGGCTGTAATCCAGCATGAAGCGGAAATGACGGTTGGGGTACCAGTTTAGGCCACCCGTCCAGACCGTCTGCTGACCCCCACGGATGACATTGCTTGGGTTGGGATCGTTCAGGTTGCTGTTGAGGTCGATCACGCTGTAGTGGCCAACAACTTCAAGAGCGCCCCACTGGTTGAGAGCAGGGTTGAACTCTTCAGAAGACTTGACGCCAGGGGCACCAAACGCGCCTTCCTTATAGTTGTACATGCGTGGGTCGCCGAGGATCGTGTAAGCTGCGGAGCCGTACCAGCCCTGAAAACCAGCAGACTTCAGGCCAGCGCCAGAGCGTTGAACGCCAACATGATAGTACTCACCCTTGACGATCAGGCGCTTCCAGCGAACGCCCAGTTCAGGACCGGCGGCCCAGACCTGTGCGGCATTGCTGATCGTGCCCGTTCCAGCGAGGTTAGCTTCACCGATGTCAAACTCGGGACGCTGACCAAAAGACGTGGAGCGCGAGCATGAGGTGGTGCTCGTTCCAGTGTTGCAGGCTACGCGAAATGCGGAAATGCCTGATACGCCCACGTGGACATCCCAGTCCTTCGTGGCAACCGGACGGCCTGCAACACGAAGCGTTCCGCCTGTCTGGCTGTCAACGGTGTTGCTGCTGCCGCCACCATAATAGGTGCTGCCATTGTCAGAGCCATTGCGGTGGCCCCATTCCTGGCCCGTAAAGTACCCTGCAACCCACCAGCGCTTTTCATAATGCAGTCCGCCAACACTGAAACGGGCATCGCCAGCAGCGATGTTGCGGACCATGTCGGTAATGCTTGGACGTTCAAGCGTGAAGAAGTCGTTGGAGCTCTCGGAGTCCTCTTCCGTCACGCGAGGCTGAAAGTAACCGGCGGTGAGGATTGTATTGCGGAAGCCGGTGTAGTTCAGGTTGCCTTCATAGAGTCCGACATAGCCGTCGTTATGGTTCGCACCAAAGTCAGGCGTAACGGCTGCAATCCAGTTCTTGTAGCGGAACATGAACGGAATACGCAGACGGCGCATGTTGGAAGTAAAGCTATTGAAAGCGCCACGGCTTTCACCGCGGCGTGGGCCCGAATTGAAGAACCCGCCAAAGTCTTCATGAAAGGCGAGGCCGATGGAGAGTGCGTAAGCTCCATCAGAAGACTGGATGGTGGGGCGACCCTTGGGGAAGCCGATTTTCACGCCACCGACAGTGACTTCTTCGTCCTGGGACGTTGCGCGCTGGAAGTCAGCCCAAGAGGTGATGTCTGCACGGTCTGACGCCGGGCGGCCACTGTCCGGACCACCTGTGCCCTGCCGCACAGTGATCAGGGGCGCCGTGGATTGCTGGTGTGACCCGATGTAGCTGCTGCGTTGACCATAAGGGTTGTTTTCAGCCTCTTCACGCTGGCGGGCAAGGACGGCTTTGGCTCGCTTGATCTCGTCGTTATGCTCTTTCTTCAGGGCATTCAACTGTGCCTGCATCGCGTGGATCTGACGTTCCATTATTTCCATCTGGTCAGCCGCGTGTGCCTGTCCAGCGAATATTCCAAGAGACATCAGGGTCGAAGTCGCCAGAAGAGCAGTTGTTCTTCGGAGAGAAAAAGTCATTGCCGTGGTGCGTCCTTGCATGAATGGCAGGTGATCCACAGCGGAGGTATCTGATTCCGTTTTTCGAAGAGTGGGAAGGTTTCATGACAGGAAAAAGACTCATTTATGACAATGGGTCTCATATCTCTGAAAAATATGATTTTTTAAAAGTGGATAAATTTTTCCCGTTATTTGGCTTTTTCGGGGAATGAAAAATGGGTGTGATATTTGTGCATCAGGCCCTCTGAGTCTGTCATGAAACTATCATGAGGCTCCCCCTGTTTCCCTTGAAGGGCTGGGGCTAGTACATAACTCCGTTTACCAATGCCCGGTTAGGGATCATCATGATTAAGAACAAGCTCGCGCTTTTCGGTTTTGTCGCAATGACGGCCCTTGGTTCTGTCTCGCTGTCTTCCGCCCGTGCTGCGGAAATCACGGGTGCAGGTTCCAGTTTTGCCGCTCCCATCTATGGAGCATGGGGTGCTGGCGCCAAGACGCAGATCGACGTCAACGTAAACTATCAGAGCGTCGGCTCCAGCGCCGGTCAGGATCAGGTTATCGCTCGTACCGTCGACTTCGGCGCTTCGGACAAGCCGATGGCTGGCGATCGTCTGGCTGCTGAACACCTGTATCAGTTTCCGACCGTGATGAGCGGCATTGTCGTTGTCGCTAACGTTCCTGGAATCGAGCCAGGTAGCCTGCGTCTGGACGGCCCTACGCTTGCTGCCCTGTATGATGGCGAAATCACGGAATGGGATGACGACCGCATCAAGGCCCTGAACCCGGGTCTGAAGCTGCCGGAAACGGATGTTGCGCCTGTTCATCGCGCGGATGGTTCTGGCACGAGCTTTGTCTTTACGTCTTATCTGTCCCAGGTTTCCCCTGAGTGGAAGCAGAAGCTGGGTGCTGGCACGTCAATCGCATGGCCGGGTGGCTCTGGCGCTCGCGGCAACGACGGCGTGGCAGCAATGGTCAAGCAGACGGAAGGTGGCATCGGCTACGTCGAATATTCCTATGCTGCACAGAACCATCTGAATATTGCCCAGATGAAGAACCATACGGGTGCATTTGTCTCCCCGACGCTCAAGAGCTTCGTGGAAGCCGCAAACGCTGCTGACTGGGTTCACGCTGATCATTATGCTGTGAACCTGCTCGACACGGCTGGCGCAGGCGCCTGGCCTATCGTGACTGCAACATTTGTTCTGGTTCCGACGAACCCGAAGGATGCAAAGGCAGCCAAGGCTGTTCGTGACTTCTTCGCCTGGGGCTTCCAGAACGGTGACGCGGACAATGCACGCCTTGATTATGTTGGCCTTCCGAAGAGTGTGAAGGACAGCGTGCTGGCTGGCTGGGGGAAATAATCTTCCAGTCCTCCCTGCTTTCCTGATCGTTTCTGCTTTTTCGGGGATGGTCAGGGCGCATAAAAAGGCGTTGAGTACCGAAACGGGCTTCTCTTTAATGAGGGGCCCGTTTTCCTGTTTATCGCCCTGCCATGACGTGGTGTACTTTTGTCCACTTCCTCCACCCCTGATGCTCCTGTAACGACCCTTTCGCCGGTCGTTCGGATTTTGATCGGTCTTATTTTCATTCTCGGACCGGTTTCGACAGATATGTATCTGCCAGCATTTCCCATGCTGGAACATGATCTGGGGCAGGGGGCGGGTTCAGCCCAGTTGACGCTAACAGCCTGGCTCGCCGGGTTGGCGATCGGGCAGTTTACACTCGGCCCACTCTGTGACCGCTATGGACGTAAATTACCGCTTCTGCTGGGGCTGGTGGTCTATGTGATTGCGTCTGCCCTGCTGGCCGTGGTCACAAACTTCCACCTGTTCTGCATTCTGCGTTTCATCGCGGCCATGGGAGGGGCGACAACGTCGGTAGCGCCACGAGCCATGGTGCGGGACGTTGCTACGGGGCCTGCTGGTGTGAAGCTGATGTCCCAGCTGATGCTGATTTTTGGTCTCGGGCCGCTTTTGGCACCTTCCATCGGCAGTTTTCTGCTGGATCTGGGGGAGTGGAGACTGATCTTCTGGGTTGGCGCAGGGTTCGGAGTGTTGCTGTTCATTGGAACGTGGTTCCTGCTGCCAGACACGTTTCCACCAGAGAAGCGATTTGCACTCCCTTTTACAGGAGTGGTCACCCGGTATTGGGGCCTGATTACAGAGCCACTGTTCTGCTCTGCCGCCATGGTTGCGAGCTTTGGCACCTTTACGATGTTTGCCTATCTTTCTAACGCCCCGGCTCTTTTTGAAGGCATTCTGCATTTTTCGCCGCGTCTGTTCGCCATCTTCTTCGGGCTGAACGCGGTAGGCTTCGTCATTGGATCACAGATCAATGCACGGATGGCGCAGCGCTTTCTGTTTACCAGAGTCATGGAATACGGAATGCTGGCTGTTCTGACTTTCACACTGCTTGGTGTGCTGGTCTGTTCGCTGGGGCTGGTCGGGCCACAAAATCCCTGGATACTCTGTATCCTGATTTTCTGTACGACGTCGTCGCTCGGATTTGTCGGGCCAAACGCTGGTGTTCTGGCCCTGACGCATCACGGGCATCAGGCAGGAGCAGCATCTGCCCTGATTGGTACACTGAACTGGACCATCGCAGGAGGCGCAGGCGTTTTAATGGCGCTGCTACCATCACACTGGATCGGGTCCACATCAGTGGGCATGATGATCGGAATCATGGGCTGCTGGATCAGCGACTTGTGGCGTCGTCGTCTGGATCCGAATTCCTATTTATCCGTTCGTCACTGAAGCCCTGCTCGCGAAGAGCCAAGGCGTGACCAAAGGCTGAATGTCAGCCTTTGGAAGAAACGCGGTCAGCTGCAACAGTAGCGATCATCAGAGCGCCGATAACAGGCACGAATGCGACCATTGAGAACTGGGCGAGAAGATTGGTTGGCAGGCCGATCAGGTGGATCAGGGTCATGGACGTCATGGAAGTTTTCTCCGTTTTACTTGCCGTTGATGGCGTGGGACGGGAGAAACTCCAGAAACCACTTTCAAAGCAACAAATGAAGATGCGGGATCAGACCTGCGTTTAACGCATAAATCCCTGCCAGAACTTTGCTGCAATTCATGAAATGCACACCCCTGACCTGAAACAGCGATTATTTCACGTTTCAGTTCAGGGGTGTTCTATTGTCGCTTCCCTAGCAATTTAGGGTATCAAAATTTGGGAAGCAGCACATTCGCGCAATAAAATTGCGCGAGGCCTCAATTTTTCTTGGGGGACGAAAGAGAAAGCCCGTCGCGTCGTAGCCCGTGCCAACTGAGAAGCGTGTCCGCCAGAAAGAAGAAAAGAGCGCCAACAGTGCAGGCCAGAGCTATGCCGAAAAAGGCTAGCAGCCATGTGGATGTGCTTGCATCGCGCAGCGAGCCGACGAAAAGAGCCATTGCCGCGCCGCAGGTCGAGGCCCCGCCGATCGCGTTGAGCATGATGGCTGCGTCCAGAACAAAGATTCGCCGGTGGAGTCTGAGCTCGTGGGCTGCCAGCCGTTCCGGTGTATAAAAAGGGTCTGGCGTATCGGTGTCGGAAGGTGGCGCGGCCAGTTTTTTTCGTACGTCTTCGAGGTGGTCTGCCACACGGGCAAGACGTGTGTTGAAAACGTTGATCAGTGTTCCAATGCCAGAAAGCATGAAAACTGGCGTCAGTGCGACTTGAATCAGATGGGCGGCGCTGTCGACCGCATCGGGGTCATAAGAAACAGGAAAAGGCATACCGCTCTCTATACTGTATCTTCCGAGAGCGAAAAGATGGCGTGCTCTGGAAAACATACCCCCGGATGGAGTAGGGAAAGACGACCATTTTCAGAGATGCCTGTCTTATGCCGATTTATCCCCGTCTATTGCGCTCCGCCTGTGCGATGCTTGGCGTGGGGATTGGTATGGCTCCGCTGGCATTCGGGCAGGCTGTGATGCATTGCTCGGGAACGGCGGCACAAGTTGAATTCGCCTGCCACACCTGGACGGAAATCGACCGCTCCGTTCATGGCGGGACTGATACCATTATCATTCCCGTCGGCGGGACGGAGCAAAGCGGGCCTTACATGGCTGTTGGCAAGCACAATGTGCGGGCGCAGGTTCTGGCTGACGAAATTGCCAGACAGGCCGGGCAGACGTTTGTAGCCCCCGTCATTGCTTATGTGCCGGAAGGTTCAACCTCCCCGCGAACCTCTCACATGCGTTTTCCGGGAACGATTTCCGTGCCGCCTGCCGTGTTTGAGGGAATGCTGAAAGGTGCTGCTGAAAGCTTTCGTGTGCAGGGTTTCCGGAAAATCGTTTTTCTGGGAGATCATGGGGGCTATCAGGCGTCCATGGCGCATGTGGCCCAGGAGTTGAACACGCGATGGAAGGGTCAGGCAGCAGTTCTGGACCTGCGCGATTATTATGAAGTTATTCCCCATCAGTATGCTGATGCCCTGAAAGCGCAGGGCCATGCAGCAGAAGTGGGTATGCATGCGGAGCTGAGCGATACGTCCCTGATGCTGGCCGTGGATCCGTCCCTGGTCCGTCAGGAAGCGCTTCGCACCGCTCCAAAACCCAGTGTCACCGATGGCGTTTATGGCGGGGATCCGCGCCAGGCTACGCCCGGACTGGGACGTATCGGCACAGAGATGCAGATACGCACCGCTGTAACGGCACTTCAGTCCTTCAACAGGAGCCATCCATGAATTTTAAGACCCCCCTTCTGGCGGCGCTTACGCTGCTGGGAGCCTCTGCGGCGCATGCCCAGACCACGGCTCCTGCGGACGCAAGTGCACCGATTCCTGTGCCTCCGGCCCCGGCGGCTCCAGCAGCTCCGCCAGCTATGGTGCCGGTCTCGGCGTCAGCACCTGCTGTCGCATCTCTTCCAGTGGCCGCTCCGGCTGCTTCAGATGCGGTGCAGACCATTCCGGGCATGCCAGCCGTGATTGATCCGCACAATATTTATAGCGAGACCACGCCGTCCCATATTTCCCCGGCGATCGCTCATGATCCGGCGCGGGTTTATGTCCCGAACCTGCGTGGAAACAGCGTCTCCGTTATTGATCCAGTGTCTTTTCAGGTTGTGGATACCTACCCCGTTGGGCGCTCCCCACAGCACGTCGTGCCATCCTGGGATCTGCGGACGCTTTGGGTGACCAACAACAGTGAGGGACGTCCGGATGGCTCCCTGACGCCGATCGACCCTGCGACCGCAAAGCCCGGCGCAAATATCGCAGTAGACGATCCGTACAACATGTACTTCACCCCGGATGGCAAGTACGCGATCACGGTGGCTGAAGCCCACAAGCGTCTTGATTTCCGCGACCCGCACACGATGGAGCTAAAGGGCTCAGTCGAGACGCCGGAGTGCAAAGGCGTCAATCACGCTGATTTCTCCATTGACGGAAAGTACGCGATCTTTACCTGCGAGTTTGGCGGTTATGTTGCCAAGGTCGATACCGTGAACCTGAAGATGATCGGTATGCTGAAGCTGTCCAAGGGTGGAATGCCGCAGGATATTCTGACGGCTCCAGACGGACATAAGTTTTATGTTGCCGACATGATGGCTGACGGTGTGTTCGTCGTGGATGGTGACTCCTTTACGGAAACCGGTTTCATCCCAACGGGTATTGGCACGCATGGCCTGTATCCGAGCCGTGATGGCAAGGTCATGTATGTGGCGAACCGCGGCTCCCATCGCATTCACGGCAAGCGCGGTGGTCCGGGTGGAGTGTCCATCATAGATTTCGCGACGGACAAGGTCATCAAGACCTGGATGATTCCGGATGGTGGCAGCCCAGATATGGGCAATGTCAGTGCTGACGGCAAACTGCTCTGGCTGTCTGGTCGCTTTGACGACGTGGTTTATGCCATCGACACGGACACGGGGGCTGTCCGTAAGATCCCTGTTGGAGCAGAGCCACATGGCCTGACCGTCTGGCCGCAGCCAGGCCGTTACAGTGTGGGTCACACTGGCATTCTGCGCTGATCTGAGATGAGCGATGATGGAGACGTCAGTTGATGTCTCTATTGTTGAAAGCCCGGCAGAGATGCCGGGCTTTTTTATTGTAGAGATCAGGGCGTCTTTGTCTGCGCTGGCGTTTGGCCGTTTTCGTTTCTGGTTTCACTTCGCGTGATGCCGGGCGCTATAGGCGAAGTCTGTGAGTGTGGACCAATTAGGGTCTCTTCGAGAGGGCGTCCTAGAAAGACGCTCTGTGTGTCGCTCTGATATGAGGCGCATGATGTGCGCACGAATACTTGCAAGCATTTTGCTCCCGGATCCGGTAATGTCCGGAAACACATGAGAGAAAAGGTGACTCGAAGATGTTGATTGCTTCGATGTTGTGCTTCACTTTAACGGTTATTGCAGGCGTATGGCTCGGCCTTTGCGTTCTCCGGAGCAAGCGTCCGTTGAAGGCTCTGCTGCCGGTCCATGTCGGGTTTGCCCTACTCGGCGCGGTTTTCATGATTGTCGCACTGGCGAATGGTGACAGCCGACTTATGCTGAATGTCGCTTTAGCCGTGGCCGTTGCTGCCTTTGGTCTTCTCATGGGTTGGGCAAGGCGGCGGGGCTATGTGATTGCCCCGCTCTACATGTGCCATATTCTGCTGGCAGTGATGTTTTACCTGTCTCTGGTCAGCTTCACGCTCTTCCCAAACTTTTAAAACGCCTTCCGTAGGAATTAGGCTTTCTCAGGTGAGGGCTGAACGGTCCGCGGTCCTGTGTCGTTGGCGACCTTGAACTGCATGGTGTTGCCTGGCGGTGTGGTGGTGTAAGCCGTCGGCGTATAGAATTTGACACCTTCTTCCGCGAAGCGGTTGGTTACAATACGATTGAATTCGCGTTTGACCTTCCATTTCATCATCGGTGTGGTTCGGATGCTACCAATCAGGGTGGCGCCTCCGCTGTCGCTCTGATCCACGCCCAGATCTGTGTAGTCGGACAGGATCATTGGCCCGAAAACCGGGTCAGCACGCATTTCCTTAACGGCTTTTTCCATGATGGCAGAGACGCGCGGCAGGTCTTCCGACAGATCAAGCTGCTGCTTGATGACGATCTGGTTGTAGCCGCGTGCCGTGTTGGCAATGGAGGAGACGGACGAGAACGGGATGATGTGCAGATCGCCTGTAATGTCGCGCACCTTTACAGTCCGGATTGACAGGTTTTCCACGGTTCCCGAGACGCCTCCTGTCGTAACCCAATCACCGACCTGGATTGCGTCTTCAACGAGCATGAAGAAGCCCGTGATGAAGTCCTTCACCAGACTTTGGGAACCGAAAGCGATGGCTGCGCCAAGGATACCTGCACCGGTCAGAAGTGGCGTTACGTTAATGCCGATCTGCGAGAGTGTCGTCACGGCAACGATGATGATGATGATGGCCAGAAGAACGGTGCGGATGATTGGCATCACCGTACGCAGGCGGGTTGCTCGGGAACGCTGGCCTGAGGTCTCGAAAGACGAGAGCTGCCGGTTCAGCATGATGTTGACCATTTCCCAGATTGCAGCAGCCACAGTCGCTGCAATCAGCATCGTCAGTGCGGTATCCATCAGACGACGGCCCAGGGCATTCTTGATGAAGAAGCCGAAGGTTGGCAGGCCCCATGCTTCTGTGATGGCAACCAGCGTGAGAAACAGAATGGCCCCTGTCAGCACCATGCGTGCGACCGGGTAGTATCGGTCAGCGCGTTTCTGAAGTTCCGGAAACCGTTCCACAAGCTGTGGATTGACGCGGAAAAACCGGTCTTGAAGCCCATAGGCCAGAACCGCACCCAGACGGGACGCTACCAGCACACCGATCGTGACGCCTGTCGTTTTGAGAATCCAGGCGTAGCCGCCCTGCAGATGGGCTGCCCAGACAATCCAGAGGGAAATATCCAGGAACATGGCAGGCACCCACCACAGGCGCGTGATGGCGGCAATAACCGTCCACATTCCTGTTTTCTTGCCAACGGTGCTGGGCTGGAGCGCATTGCTGACAATGTGACGGATGCGCCAGATGAAGGCGGCGATCAGCACGTGTTCAACAAGAACGACGGCTCTGATCATGGCATCCGTCCCACGGGGGGCCAGATTGAACTGTGCGCCAAGTTCTGAGAGGCAGATGACAATGGCGGGAGCCGCGACCAGTACGTTCCACCACCGTGTCACCATGAATGCCGTCGGCGTGCTCGCTGGCAGGAGCCGGATGGTCGGTGATCGTGGAGTGAGACCCGTCTCGACCAGAAGGTAGAGTGTGCGTGCCCCGGCGTAAGAGTATGCGAGCGTCAGGATAACGTTCACCGTTCGCTCAGTCAGGGGCAGAACCAGTACCGCCAGACCTGCCAGAAGCAGGAATGCCAGAACAGGCAGGGCTTTGAGCAAAAAATGACCCAGGGCGTAAGGAATACGGGACAGGAAACGGAGCGTCTCGACCTGACGTCTCTGGTCTTCTGCGCGGGTTTGGCTGGAGTTGCTCGTGGCATCGGTGTCTGCTGGGAGAGGTGCCGGATCTGTCTCAGGGAGCGCCTGAATGTTCCGGACTTCCCGCGCCTGTGCCTTGAGCGTCAGGTTCTGGAGCGGTTTGCGCAGCATCAGCGCGATGGCCCGTTCAAGCCCCAGACCACATGCAATAACCAGCGCGGCAATTCCAAATGCATGCAGGATTGGTGCGCGTGTCTCTGCCGACAGCATCTGTGACCTGAACCAGTGGCCGACCAGCCCCAGATCACTGAAGAGGTTCAGGAAGTTGTGAACATATCCCAAAGACTGCGTACGAACGCTTTTCAGACCGTTATCAATCTCTGGCGACACGTCCGGCATGGTCGCGGCCTTGGAGGCAGGGCTTGCCGCAGGCGTGTCTGTCTGTTTGACACCACGCGCCATGAGCGAGAGCGTGTGTGTGAAGCTGTCACGTTGTTTGGGGTCATTCAAAACATTCAGAAGCTGCTGGGCTTCCTGAGCCGACAGGGGTGCCGATGTGGAGCTGACTGTCGCCGCTGCGGCTTTTGCAGGTGTTGTTTCTGCCCAACTGAAGGGTGTTGCCAGCAGGGCCGTCAGGAAAACCAGAAAGGCCATGAAGGAATGGCGTTTCTTTTGACGGGGTGTTCGTGACTGGGCTGGCCGTGATGGGGAACACATCGGTCTGAAATGTCCTTGATATGCCTTGAAGCTGGAGCATGTCCGCGCAAGGTGAGGTCTGTTCTGGCCGGGAGGGCCCTTTTCAAGCAGGAGTGCCACAGGATGAGGCCTTCTGTCCAAAAAGTGATGGGTTATTCTGCCGGTTCCATTGAAGGGACTGAGGCCGCTGCCCCGCTTTCATTGGCCTCCAGCGCTTCCAGTGCATCTGCATGGTCGATCCCCCACAAATAGAGCTGTTCAATGGGCTCGACGAAGACCTTCCCGAGAGATGTCAGGCTGTATTCCACATTGGGTGGCATGATCTGGTGGATCTCACGACAGACGAGTCCCTTTTCTTCGAGCTCTCTTAATGTCTGGGTCATCATTTTTTTCGAAAGACCAGGAATGCTTCGCTGAAGGCGACCGGGGCGTGAACTGCCTCCCAGAAGGTGGAGCGTATGGAGGATCATGGTCGTCCATTTCCCGCTGAAAAGTCTCAGAACCCGGCGTGGCGCGCAGTCTTCGTCAAAGGGAGCCCGGCGATAGCGGGCCGGAAGGGAAGTTGTCATTTCTTGGGAACCTTTTGGTATCCAGGGCACAATATGGTGCCGTCTGGAACTGTTGGCGCCAAGGGCTCAAATGGATGGCGAACCACTTTTCGGGAAAGGAGACCCTGATGTCCCGTATTGCTCTTGTTGTCGGATCAACTGGAATTGTTGGCCAGACGCTCGCGACGCGCCTCGTTGCCGAGGGCTGGACTGTTCATGGGCTGGCACGCCGGCCCCGACACGACATGGCCGGTGTTCTGCCGATTGCGGCAGACCTGTTGGATCTGAACAACCTTAAGTTGGCCCTGAAGGATCTGACGCCCACACACGTCTTTTTCTGTTCCTGGCTTCGTCAGCCCACGGAAGAAGAAAACTGTCGCGTTAATTCCGCGATGGTTCGCAATATGTTTGAGGCACTTCCCGCGCCAGAGAGGCTGGAGCACGCTGCGCTTACAACGGGTATGAAGCATTATCTTGGGCCATTTGAATCTTATGCTTCAGGTGAGCCACCCCAGACGCCATTCCGCGAGGACATGCCGCGTCTGCCTTTGGCTAATTTCTATTACGATCAGGAAGATGTGCTGTTTGCCGCCGCGGAAAAATACGGCTTTTCCTGGAGCGTACATCGTCCCCACACCATTATCGGATATGCAGTTGGCAATGCGATGAATATGGGGAGCACTTTGGCTGTGTACGCGACGATCTGCCGTGAAACAGGACGTCCCTTCGTTTTCCCTGGCTCGCCTGTACAGTGGGACAGCCTCACTGACCTGACTGACGCTCGTCAGTTGGCCAGGCAGCTTCTCTGGGCGTCAACATCTGAAAGCGGATGGAATGAAGCCTTCAACGTGGTGAACGGGGATGTGTTTCGCTGGAAGTGGCTGTGGCCCCGCCTTGCTGCATGGTTCGGCTTGGAAGCTGCACCTTATCCCGGCCACGCGACAGATCTTGAAGAAATACTGTCGCAAGATGGAGACTTGTGGGCGCAGATTACTGAGAAATATGGCCTGACCGAAAGTCGGATCGATCACCTGGCGTCTGCCTGGCATACGGACGCGGATCTGGGGCGTCCTATCGAGTGTGTGACGGACATGTCCAAGAGCCGTCTGGCAGGGTTTGACGGGTGGCAATATACGCCAGACTCGTTCTTTAATTTGTTTGAGCGCCTGAGAGCGGAGAAACTGATTCCCTGAGACAAAAACCATAAAACAGGATTTATTTAGTCCTGTTTGTGGAAAAGCACTGTTTTCTCAGACATAGAGTGTTATGCAGGCTGTCCTGTTTTGTCCTGAGGGAATGAGACTACCTTGCGTCGTGTGTTAAGTCTGTTGGCCCTGCTTGCAGCGGGGATATGTGGTCTTGGTGTCAATGGGGCGTCTATTGCAGCGGAAAGCCCCGTTGTCGTCTCAGCCAATGATACGGCAACTCTGGTTACTGACCGTGATTCCATCGGTCCGGACCAGTCATTGCGTGTTGGGTTGAGGCTGCAACTCAAACCGGGCTGGCACACATATTGGATTAACCCCGGAGATGCCGGGGACACTCCGACCCTCGATGTAACGGCGCAGGGCGGAGCAACTGGCAAGACTTCGGACATCCACTGGCCGATGCCAGTTCGCCTGAGTGAAGGCGGTCTCATGTCCTATGCCTATGTCGGAGATGTGCTGCTTCCAGCCAGTCTGACCTTGAAAGGGACTGGCGGGACTACACTTCATGCACATGCGGAATGGCTTGTTTGTGCCGAAGTCTGTATTCCTGAAAGCGGTGATTTTTCGCTGACACTGCCTGCGTCTTCCGGTCCCGCTCCTGAAGGCGCTCAGGCTGGTCTGTTTCAGGCCGCAGACGCGAAAATGCCGATTCCGTCCCCCTTCAAGGCGCATGTTTCTGCAGAGGGCATCTTGACACTTGAAGGCAGAGGACTGTCCTCTACAGCAGTTTCGGAAGCCTGGTTTTTGCCGGAAGAAGGTGGCCTGATTGATCAGGTTGCTCCGCAGCCGCTGAACGTTGGCAAAGACAAGCTTTCTCTTCACTTGAAGTTTCTGAAAACTGCTCATCGGGATGCGCCGCTTAAGGGGCTGGTCGTGTTGAAGGATGAGGCTGGTCAGGAAAGCCCTATCCAAATTTCTGCTGAACAGACGGTGGGTCCAACCAAGGTAGAAGATGCCGCAGCGGCGCCCGCACCTACTTCTGCAGACGCCGTACCAACCGGTGCCGGTTGGCTCCGTGTGATGCTGTTCGCTTTTGTCGGCGGCCTGATCCTGAATCTTATGCCCTGTGTTTTCCCGGTTCTGGCCATGAAAGCCTTGTCACTGGCCAAGATGGGCGGTGTGGGGCGACGAGTGCAGTTGCAGAGTGCACTGTTTTACACGCTGGGCGTTACGGGAGCCTTCGCAGTTCTTGGTCTTCTGATGATCGGACTGCGCCTTGCCGGATCTTCAGCTGGATGGGGCTTCCAGTTCCAATCAGCGGGATTTGTGGTTGGTGTATGCTGGCTGCTGTTTGGCATGGCTCTGAACTTGCTTGGCGTCTTTGAAATCAGTGCGGGGCGGTTAGGCCAGTTGCATCCACACGGTGCAGGCCATGCTGGCGACATGATGACGGGGCTATTGGCTGTCATCGTCGCGACGCCTTGCACGGCTCCGTTTATGGGAGTCGCCATTGCAGGAGCTTTGGGTGGCCCCGCTGTGATGGGGCTGCTGGTCTTTCTTTCCATGGGGCTTGGGTTGGCAGCTCCCTATGTGCTCGTGGCAAGTGTTCCCGGTCTGGCGTCGCGGATGCCAAAGCCAGGAGCATGGATGGGTGTGTTGAAGCAGGCCTTGGCCTTCCCTCTTCTGGCAACCTGTGTGTGGCTGCTGTGGGTGGCGACAATTGAGCGCGGTGTGAATTTCGTAGTTGTGGCAGGCGGCGGTCTTGTGTTGCTGGGCTTTGCGGCCTGGATCTACGGTATCGGGCAGCATCGCGCGATGCGGGAAGGTGGACGAGGCACAGTTCTGTTCTGCCGTGTTGTAGCTGTTCTGTGCATGATCGTGTGTGGGGCAGGCTTGTCCCGTAGTCTTGCCGAACCGGTATCTGCAACAGCGACGTCTCCTGCCACGTCAGCCGACAATCAAATTCAGTCGTTTTCAAGTGAGAAGCTGGCAGACCTTCGTGCAAAGGGAGAGCCGGTTTTTGTCGATATGACGGCGTCCTGGTGTATCACCTGCATGGTGAATGAACGGGTGGCGCTCGATGTGGACTCTGTCCGTAAGGCGTTCAGTGCGCGGCATGTCGCTTATCTCAAGGGCGATTGGACCAACAGGAACGCTGGAATTTCCGCTTACCTAAAAGCCCACGGGCGCGATGGCGTCCCGCTCTATGTTTATTATCCGGCGCATGGATCGGAAGTTGTATTACCGCAGATACTAACGCCAGGTCTGGTTCTGGGAATTATTGGGCACTAAGTGCTCAGCTCATTTTGATACAAAAAGCCCTGCTTCACATGTGAAGCAGGGCTTTTTTTGTCTGACGGTCTTAACGATTTGTGTGCTGCGGATCATCCTGTGGGTTCACATAGGTCATGGTAAATGGACCTGTTCCCGAAACCTGCACAATGGCGCCTTGTGTCCCAGCTTTGAGTGCGTGCGGAACATTGGGAGGGAGATGAACAAACCCTCCGGCTGTCAGGATTTTTTCATCGTTCGCTGTGATGCTCTCGCCAATGTAATGATGCACACTGCCTGCCAGGACCGTGAGCATTTCATCCATGTTGTGCGTATGGGGTGGAATGGTTGACCCTGCGGGCATCATAACACGCATGGTAAAGGGGCCAGGCTTGTCTGAGGCTCCGTACAGGAAGGACATACGTGTTCCACTTGGGAACATGGGAGGCGCAGCTTTCCAGACAACATTCTCTCCGCCCTGAACAATTCGAATGTCGGCAGTCGTCTGTGCGAGGGCGCCGCTTCCTGACAGACAGCAGATGAGGGCGCTGGCAGAAAATATCCTGAGAAAAGACATAGGATTGTCCTTAGATGTTCTGGCTTATGCCTGCCCTTCCTAACGCGGTGTGGAGTTTGTCGTTCAGCATGCTGCTTCTGAAGTTATATCTCTGTCGGGTGTAGGAAGGTTTTTTCCACTTCTGCAATCACCAGTCTCGCGGCTCCGGAAAGTTGTCGCGCCTGATCTACACATAGAGCGAGTGTCAGTGGGGATACGTCCCGGTTCGAAATGGGGACAAAAGCCAGTTCGCCACTAAGAATTTCCTTCATGGCATCCAGACGACTGAGAATTCCCAGCCCGACGCCCTCCAGAACCAGTGACTTTATCATCTGGATATTATCGGAGGACGCTGCAGGCTGGACGCTGACATTGCTGTCAATTTCCAGAATTTCAATCTGTCGCTGCAGCGCAAGAGGCTGCTGGGGCATAACCATCGGGTATTCAGCACAGATGCTGAAGCGGGCGTCCTTGTGTTGGGCAATCGGATGGTCGGGAAGACAGACGAAGCCCAAAGGATAATCAATATGGGTTCGGACCAGCAGGCCACGGGCCTGTGTAGGGTTCAGGAGAAGCGCAAAATCAACGTCTCCGCTGATGAGGGCCTGCTGAATGACAGCGTTATCCAGAACGTGAGTGCAGATTGTGATGCCTGGATGGCTTTTTCGGAGGTCTTTGAGAATGCGCGGCAGAAATCCTGTCGTCAGAGCATCTGGCAGAGCGATGTCCACCTGTCCCCGTCTCAATCCGCGCATATCTTCCAGTTGGGTGCGGACTTCCTGCATCTCCCGCGTCCATTGCTTGCCCTTGGTGTAAAGGAGTTCGCCAGCAGCGGTCAGTCGCAAGCCGCTTGGTAGCCGTTCGAAGAGGGGTGTGCCGAGAGCTTCCTCACCGTGCAGGATCTGACGATCGATGGCAGATGCCGCAATCCGCAGATGTTCAGAGGCCTTCCGGATCGAGCCGTATTGGGCAACGGACAGGAAGTAGCGAAGGAAGCGGGAAAAAACCGGCATGGGATACGCTCTTTTTTCGAGAACGGCAGGGACGTTTTTCTGAGATATACGAGATTACCCCTCTATGAAACACTTCAGAGCGGCAGGTGAACCCTGTCATTTTGACATAGGAAGAAACTCTGGTCATTTCTTATGAAAGACCACGATCCTGTGCCTGTTCTTTAGGATAAGATGCTCATGACACGTTCCTCCTCCCCGACTGACGGCCTGGCCACCCTTTCGGCGCAGGTTCATGAGGATCTGGCGAAGATCAGGTATGCGACAGGGAACTGGAATATTCCGGTTCAGAAAGATGGGGAAGATGTTCTGGATGTTGCCATCATCGGCGGCGGCCAGGGGGGGCTGACGGCCTGTTTCGGGCTGCGTCGTCAGGGTGTGACGAATGCACAGGTTTTTGAGCGCGCTGCGAAGGGTGGGGAAGGCCCTTGGGTGACATTTGCCCGAATGATTACGCTGCGGACGCCAAAGCATGTAACGGGGCCGGATCTGGGTGTGCCCAATCTGACGCCACAGTCCTGGTATGAAGCCCGGTATGGCAAGGAAGCCTGGCAGTCGCTCGACAAGATCTCGCGTCATGACTGGCAGTCTTATCTGGATTGGGTTCGTGACACGCTTGAACTGCCGGTCGTCAACGATCAGGAGCTGGTTCATGTGGAGTGGACGGACGGCCTGCTGCGCCTGACCTTCCGGAACGCTGCCGGTGTTGAGACGAAGCGCTGGGCGCGTCGGATGGTTCTGGCTACGGGGATTGACGGTGGCGGAGCATGGTTTGTCCCGCCGTTCATTTCAGACAATCTTCCGAAGTCGGTTTATGCCCATACGCATGAGAATATTGATTTCGCTGCTCTGAAGGGTAAGCGGATCGGCGTTCTGGGTGCTGGTGCGTCCGCTTTTGATAATGCTGCGACGGCGCTGGAATCCGGCGCGGGTCGTGTGGATCTGTGTCTGCGTCGTACGAAGATTCCAGCGATCAATCCTTACCGCTGGATGGAAAATGCGGGCTTCCTTGCGCATTTCTCAGAGCTTCCGGATCTGACTCGCTGGCGCTTCATGCGCTGCATCTACAATCTGAATCAGCCGCCGCCACAGGATACGTTCTGGCGCTGCCGCAAGCACGAGAACTTCGCGTTCCATCCCGGTACGCCGTGGAATTCTGCGCGTATGGATGGCGATGAGATTGTGGTCGAAACGCCCAATGGCGAGATGCGCTTCGACTTCTTGATTATTGGTACGGGTTTCTCGATTGATCTGAAGCACCGTCCGGAAACGCAGGATTTTGCGGACTCCGTCATGCTGTGGAGTGACCATTTCACGGCGCCGGAGGGAGAGGAGAGCACGCTTCTGTCCAGCCATCCGTATCTGGGGCAGCGCTTTCAGTTCCTGCCGAAAGATCCGGCCGATCCGAAGGCGCCGATGCTGGCGGCAATCTACAACTTTACGTTCGCGTCCATGCCCAGCATGGGTCTTTCAGGGGCGTCCATCAGTGGTATGCGCTTTGGCGTTGAGAAGCTGACACGCGGTATTGCGCGTGATCTGTTTGTTGAGGATGGCGAGAAGCATCTGGAGAGTCTGCTGTCTTACGACACGGAAGAACTGATCAGCCTTGATCCGCCAACGGTTTGAGGGGGGAGCAGCACAGATGAGCACCAACACCTATCCCCGTGATATGATCGGCTATGGCCGCACGCCGCCTGATCCGAAATGGCCAAATGGCGCGCGGATCGCGGTTCAGTTCGTCATCAACTATGAAGAAGGCGCGGAAAACTCGGTCCTGCATGGAGATGCGGGGTCGGAGGCTTTCCTGTCTGAAATGGTCGGGACGAAATCCATCGTGGGCGCGCGTTGTGCGCAGATGGAAAGCCTTTACGAATACGGGAGTCGCGCTGGATTCTGGCGTTTGCATCGCCTGTTTGAAAAGGCTGGCATGACCACCACCGTGTTCGGTGTGGCCAAGGCTTTGGCGCGCAATCCGGACGCAGTGGCTGCCATGAAGGAAAGCGGCTGGGAAATCGCTACGCACGGTCTGCGCTGGATTGATTATCAGGATTTCCCGGAAGACGTGGAGCGCGAGCATATCCGTGAGGCGATTGCGCTTCATACGGAAGTAGTCGGGGAGCGCCCATTGGGGTGGTATCAGGGCCGCACCAGCCCGAACACGGCCCGTCTGGTCGTGGAAGAAGGCGGCTTTGTTTACGATGCAGATTCTTATGCGGATGATCTTCCGTATTACGATCATACCCATGGCAAAGCGCAGCTAATCGTGCCTTACACGCTTGATGCCAATGACATGAAGTTCGCGGCGCTCAACGGCTTTACCGAGAGCGAGCAGTTCTTCCGATATCTGCGGGATACGTTCGACATGCTGTATGCGGAAGGGGGGCGGATGATGTCTATCGGGCTTCATTGCCGTCTGGCCGGCAAGCCTGCGCGTGCGCTGGCCCTTCAGCGTTTTCTGGAGCATGTGGCGTCTCATGAGGATGTCTGGGTCGCGTCCCGGCTGGATATTGCGCGGCACTGGATGAGTGTGCATCCGGCATGAAGATTTCCGATGTGAATGCCATGACGCCGGATGTTTTCATCCAGACGTTTGGCGGACTTTACGAACATTCGCCCTGGGTGGCTGAGGGGGCTTTGGCAGCGCGGTCATTTGCGGATGTGGACACCATGCTTGCGGCGTTTTCTGACGTTGTGCGGAATGCGGGCGAGGAGGCTCAGTTGGCATTGGTTCGGGCGCATCCTGAGCTTGGGCATCGCGCGGGAATTGATCCGGATCTGACAGCGGAGTCCGCATCCGAGCAGGCCTCTGCCGGGTTGGACCGTCTGACGCCTGCGGAATATGAACGGTTCAAGACGCTGAATGCGGCCTATGGGAAGGCTTTTTCCATGCCGTTTGTAATTTGCGTGCGCAAAGTTGCAGCGCCGGGTCAGGTGGCCAAGACGGTCATCATGGATGAAATGGAACGTCGTCTGGGCGGGACGCCCGAGGCGGAACTGAAGGAAGCCCTCTCGCAGATCGATGCGATTGCAGGGTTGAGACTGAAAGATCTGGTGGCATCATGAGCTCATTATCCACGCATATTCTGGATACGGTCTCGGGCCGTCCGGCGGCCGGGGTGTCTTTCCGGCTTTTTCAGGAAGACGCTGTTCTTTTCGAAGGCGTGACGGACCATGATGGGCGTTGCCCCGCCTTGCGGGAGATCCCGCTGGAACGTGGCACCTATCGTCTGGAATTCGAAATTGGTGCGTATTTTCGTGCGGCGGGGCATGTGTTGTCTGATCCGCCTTTTCTGGATGTTGTGCCGATTGTGTTCGGCCTAGGTGAGGGCACGCATGCGCATGTTCCGCTGCTGGCTGCGCCTTATGGATATTCCACATATCGTGGAAGCTGAGACCTGATGGCGTCTGATACTTCTGCGGTTCATCCGGTTGACGAGAAGCTCCCCCTCTGGCGGTTGGGGGCTTATGGTTTCCAGCATATCCTTGCGTTCTATTCAGCAGCGGTGATTGTCCCGATTCTTGTGGCGGGGGCTTTGCACCTGCCACAGGAAACGCTGATTCATCTGATTGATGCGGATCTGTTCACCTGCGGGATTGCGTCCCTGTTGCAGTCAGTCGGTTTTGGGCCGGTAGGCGTTCGTCTGCCGCTTCTGCAAGGTGTGACGTTTACGGCCGTTGGCCCGATGATTGCCATTGGGTCGGCTGTAGGTGGCGGAACGCCGGGGCTTTTGTCGATCTATGGATCGGTGATTGTCGCGGGGATCGTCAGTCTGCTTATAGCACCATATTTTGCGAAGCTGGTTCGGTTTTTTCCGCCTGTGGTGACGGGGTCGATCATTCTCGTGATTGGGCTGGCGCTTTTGCCCGTGGCTGCCAATGACATCGTGTCCGGCCATGGGCCAGGGATGGTGCAGGATCAGGTTCCGCTGCGGAGTCTGTGCTACGGGCTGGGAACACTGGCGAGTATTCTTGTCGTGCAGCGTCTGTTTCGTGGCTTCATTTCAACGATTGCTGTGTTGATCGGACTTTGCATTGGCACATTGGCTGCGTGGCTGATGGGCGATGCCCACTTTGGAGGCGTGGCGTCTGCGCCGCTCGTGTCCATCACACATCCGTTTTTCTTTGGGACGCCAGCTTTCCATGTAGTGCCGATCCTCTCCATGGTGATCGTCATGGTCATCACAATGGTTGAGACGATCGGCAACGTTTATGCGACTGGCGAAATCGTCGGGAAAACCATTACCCGCGAGGATATCGCGCGGACGCTGCGAGCTGATGGTATTGCAACGCTGTTGGGTGGGATCTTCAACTCTTTTCCCTATACCTGCTTTGCAGAAAATGTCGGTCTGGTTCGTATGACGGGCGTGAAGAGCCGCTGGGTTGTGGCATCTGCGGCTGTCATCATGATGATGCTGGGCTGTCTGCCAAAACTCGGGGCGATTGTGGCGGCGGTTCCGTTACCGGTTCTGGGCGGGGCTGCTCTTGCGATGTTCGCGACAGTGGCTGTGGTTGGTGTGCAGACGCTAACGCGGGTGGATTTCAACCGTCAGAGCAATGTCATTATCGTGGGAACCAGCATCGGACTGGGAATGCTCGCGACGGCGCAGCCTCATATCTCCGATACATTTCCGATGTGGGCACAGATTGTCTTCGGAAGCGGTATTACTCTTGGGGCATTGTCCGCCATTTTTCTGCACCTGTTGTTCAACGTCCGTCGGACACTGGCTGTTGATGCGGAAGCAGAAATTGTAGTGGCTGATCTCCCTGATGAGAGAATTCTGATGGGGCTGCCTGTTGAGTCTGAAGGGCCGGTGACCGAAGGGCGGCAGCGCAGATTCGGCTGAAGCCCTTCGGGTCAGATATTAATCCCGGCTGTGAATCTTCCGACCAGCCACATATGTAGCCGCGATGCTGCGGTCATCGCCTAGCATCGTGAGGGCAAACAGGAGATCGGACAGGGTCTCAGCCGTCTGGGTCCGGATTTTCCCGAGAGGTGTTGCAGTAGGATCGAAGATACAGAGATCTGCATGCAGGCCGGGTTTGATGGCGCCAATATGATCCTCAAGCCCTAAAGACTGAGCCCCTCCGGCGGTTGCCAGCCAGAGACCCTGAGCAGGATGAAGTTTCGTGCCTAACCCCTGAGCGACCTTGTATCCGTCTGAAAGGACTTGCAGCAGAGACAGGGAGGGGCCAGCTCCCACGTCGCTGCCAACGCCGACTTTGACGCGTCGCTCGGGTTTCAAGGCGTTGAACAGGGGGAATGACCCGCTGCCCAGAAACTGGTTGGAACCGGGGCAGTGTGCGATGGAGCAGCCTGTATCATGGCAGCGCTGGAAGTCTTCTTCCTGTGCGTGCACGGCGTGAGCCAGAATGGCGCGAGGGCGCAGAAGGCCCGACTTGTCATACACGTCCAGGTAGGATGAGCGGTTGGGAAAGAGTTCCTTGACCCATTCGATCTCAGACCGGTTCTCGAGCAGGTGCGTCTGCATGAAGAGGTCAGAGCGGGTAGCAAGGAGAGATCCAGCCAAATCCAATTGTTCGGGTGTGCTGGTAGGGGCAAAGCGTGGTGTGACGGCGTAAAGCTGTCGTCCGCGACCATGCCAGCGTTCGATAAGTGCGGTAGACTGATCGTAGCCTGTCTGGGCGGTGTCTCGCAGGTTGTCAGGCGCATTGCGGTCCATCAGGACCTTCCCTGCGATCATGCAGGTATTGAGGCGTTCTGATTCCTCAAAAAATGCGTCTACGGATTCTGGATGAACCGTGCAGTACACGGCGGCCGTTGTTGTACCGACGCGGAGAAGCTCTTTCAGGAAACTGCGGGCGATCTGGCGTGCATAAGTAATATCTGCGTAACGAGCTTCAGCAGGGAAGACATAGGTCTCCAGCCATTCCAGAAGCTGTTCCCCATACGAGGCGATCACAGGGAGCTGGGGATAATGGACGTGGGTATCGATCATTCCGGCTGAAATCAGCCGGTCTGGATAATGATCTACGGTAGTACCTTCCGGGATTTGGTCTCTCAGATCTTCCCATGCGCCTGCAGCGGTGATGACGCCATTTTTGCAGAGAATCAGGCCGTCTGGCTGATGCGTGAGTGCAGCCATAGGGTCGACCGTAAAAGGGTCAGCATGGAAGGTCAGGAAGGGGCCACGGATTGCAGTATGCTCTGTCATGATCCTCTGGGTATCGCATAGCATTTCCGCTCTGGGAACGATCTGTCTTGAACGGGTGAACGTTTCTTTTAATGTCCAAAGATCTTGAGTCCATTTTAACCTTGGCACTGTTTTGTGGCAGACTGTGGAAAGTCTCTTTT
The DNA here is from genome assembly GCF_002153615.1 of Gluconobacter sp. DsW_058. Lineage (NCBI taxonomy): Bacteria > Pseudomonadati > Pseudomonadota > Alphaproteobacteria > Acetobacterales > Acetobacteraceae > Gluconobacter > Gluconobacter sp. DsW_058. Next base: position 15,462 of record NZ_JOPH01000067.1, on the reverse strand, counting down.
CAAGAGATGAATTCAGGTTTGAACATGGTTTTGGACTTTTAATATTAGCCTGCTTTTGTGGGTGCGGTGGAGGCGGGTTTCTGTCTCTGTACGGCCTGCGGGAACGGTTTGGAGACGCTTTTACTGATGTCTGATGTGACCTCTGTTTCTTCCCAGCCTGCAGAAACTGTAACGCCTGCCTCCGGTCTTCCACAGGAAGGTGCTCCTCCTGCTGACGGTAATCCTGTGCAGAAGGAAGACGAGAAGAGCCCCTATCTGACCATTCCATCTGTTCCCGTTGTGGAAGGGGGGCAGGGCGTCCGCTTTGACTTCAATGATGGTGCCCGTGTCATGGTGCCGGATATTGCCCCGGAACTGGGGCAATGGCATGTGAGGCTATCAGATTATTCGACCGGGAATATTCTCTTCGATGCCCGTCTCAAAGGTGGCATGGTCTCATCCACCAAAAAGTACTTTGTTCCATTCCTGATCGATGTCTGGCTGGAAAAGCCTGACGGTACGCGGGAGGACATTCTGCACCACGAGCTATCCCTTACCGGAAGGCCCGTTTTGGTGCAGTTGCCTGTTGGAACGCTTGGAGACACGATTGCCTGGCTTCCGGCAGCTATTCGCCTTGCGCAGCAGACGGGCGCGAAGGTGTCCTGCTCAGTTGCAGATGTCATTCTGCCTCTGGTGAAAGAGGCTAATCCAGGCATCACATTGGTCGGGCACGATGAAGCTCAGGCAAACAAGACGTTTACGTCCGCTTTCTACGCTTCATACAATATAGGTCTGTTTTTCACGGATACGGAGCTGACACATCAGCCAACGGACTTCCGGCATGTAGGTCTGCATCGGACTGCAGCTTATATTCTGGGTGTTGATCCCTGGAACGATAGCCCTCCTGGCATCACGATCCAGGATGGGGATACCCCACCTATTGAGGGGCCGTATGTCGTGATTGCGACGCAGGCCAGTACTCAGTGCAAGTACTGGAATAATCCGGCTGGCTGGCAGGAAGTGATTGGTTTCCTGAAATCTGCCGGATACCGCGTGATCTGCATTGATCAGAAAACGTTCCATGGAACAGGGTATGTGTACAATCATATTCCTCATGGCGCGGAAGACGAGACTGGCAGCCGCCCGTTGTCGGAACGTGCGCGTTGGCTGAAGCACGCCAGTTTTTTCATTGGTCTCTCCAGTGGGCTGGCTTGGCTGGCGCATGCCTCGGGCACACCTGTCGTCATGATTTCGGGCTTTACGCATCCGAATAATGAGTTCTTTACACCCTATCGCATCATCAACTGGCACACCTGCAATTCGTGCTGGAACGACCCGAGGCATCAGTTCGATCACAAGGATTTCTTCTGGTGCCCCCGCCACAAGGGAACGGAGCGGCAGTTTGAATGCACGCGTCTGATTACTGGATCGCAGGTCATTCAGACGGTGCGTCGCGTGATCAAGGATCGCGGACTACCTCTTGCAGAAGCGGCAACCGTCTCGGTCGCCTGAGGCTCAGGTTCAGGAGTTTTCTGGAATTGAAGGCGCGAGCCTGATATTGGCGGGGGCACATTATCACCTGATCGTGGGTCTGCCTGCGGTCGCAGAGCTGGATGGTTGCCCTGTGTCTGATGCTCTTCCGCCGATCCGTATCGTCGCGCTTTACAACTTCACGCCGTTTGAAGACATCGTTGCGTTGCGCGGGCCTTTGCAGGAGGTCTGCGACCGCGAGGGGATCAAGGGCATTCTGCTTCTGGCACCAGAAGGTATTAACGGAACGATTGCCGGGTCAGATGACGGAATGGAACAGGTTCTGGAGCATATTCGGGCGATGCCAGGATGTGAGGAGCTTGAAATCAAGAAGTCCCGTGCGCCGGAAATGCCCTTCCGCCGCATGAAGGTGCGTCTCAAGAAAGAGATTGTTACCATGGGGCAGCCGAATATCGATCCTCGCAAGGATGTTGGTCAGTATCTGGCACCGGATGAATGGAATGCTCTGATTTCTGATCCGGATACGATTGTGATTGATACCCGGAATGACTACGAAGTCGCGATCGGGACATTCAAGAGGGCTGAAGACCCCAAAACACGGTCATTCCGCGAGTTTCCGGAGTGGTTCCGGAACCGACGCAAGGAGCTTGAGGCCAAAGGTCGAGTTCCAAAGATTGCCATGTTCTGCACAGGCGGAATTCGCTGTGAGAAATCCACGTCTTTTGTGAAGGCAGAGGGATTGGACGAAGTTTACCATCTCAAAGGCGGTATTCTGAAATATCTGGAGACTGTTCCAGAGGAAGAAAGCCTCTGGGAAGGGGAATGTTTCGTCTTTGACCAGCGTGTTTCCGTGAAGCATGGTCTGGAAATTGGCAGCTATGATGTCTGTCACGCCTGTCGTCGCCCTGTCAGCGAGAAAGACAAGGCTTCTCCGATGTTTGTACAAGGTGTCTCCTGCCCCCATTGTCATAACGAACGGACAGAAGAACAGCGCCAGCGATATGCTGCCCGTGAGCTACAGGAGAAGCTGGCGCGCCAGCGCGGGAAAGAGCATCTCGGCACTCAGCAGAAATAACTGCCGACCAGTTAGCCGGTAATTCTTCTCAGAAGGGAGAAAATGGATTGTTCTGGTGAGGATAATCCAGAGCGCTGAGCGCTGATGATTGCTATAATCTGGCTGCCGTCTCGTATGTTGATTGTTGCCGTGGGGTTTGCACCAGCATACCCGATTGGAAAGGGTACGGCTGCGTTTTTTGCGATTACTGTTCTGGTGCCGCCTGTCGGGGGCTGAATTTCTGGCTCCCGATCACTCTGGTCCGGATGGCATTGGGACGACGGCCTTTGATATCTTTTTGTAGCCTGCTTGCGTAGCATTCTTTGTTGTCCTGAAGAGCTGAGCTCTTCAGGACTTGAGGAATCAGGCTTTGGTTTTGTTGCGGGAGCCTGAGGGGCGGCCACGAGGTTTCTTGTCCGCCACTATTTTTGCCTTAGGCACTTTTGTTGTTTTGGCTGGGGCTCGCTCCGCCTTTGGGGGCAAGCTGGCGGCAATCATCGCCTGAGTGATTCTTTTGCCTGTAGGCTCACGGTGCTGCCTGACACCGGGGGCATCCAGAAGGGGGGCCAGAAAGCGGCCAGTGTGGCTTGCTTTGCAGTCAGCAATGTCTTCCGGTGTTCCTGCGGCTACGATTTTGCCGCCACCATCACCGCCTTCCGGTCCGATATCAATCAGCCAGTCTGCTGTCTTGATGACCTCCAGATTATGCTCGATCACTAAAATGGTGTTGCCCTGATCAACCAGCGTATGCAGCACTTCCAGCAGCTTACGGACGTCTTCAGTGTGCAGGCCGGTGGTGGGCTCATCAAGAATGTAGAGCGTGCGACCCGTAGCCCGTTTGGCGAGTTCCTTGGACAGTTTGACGCGCTGTGCTTCACCGCCTGAAAGCGTGGTTGCCTGTTGGCCCAGGGCGACATAGCCGAGACCAACCTGCTGGAGAATGGCGAGGCGGTCCCGAATTCTGGGCGCAGCCTGAAAAAACGGCAACGCCTCGTCCACGGTCATGGCAAGTACATCAGCGATGGAGTTGCCACGGAACTTCACTTCCAGCGTTTCACGATTGTACCGCGCGCCTTTGCAGGTGTCACAGGTGACAAAGACGTCAGGCAGGAAGTGCATTTCGATTTTCAGGACGCCATCGCCCTGACAGGCTTCGCAGCGGCCGCCCTTTACATTGAAGGAGAAGCGGCCGGGTTTGTAACCGCGTGCCTTGGATTCCGGGAGTTCGGCAAACCAGTCTCGGATAGGGGCGAACAGGTCCGTGTAGGTGGCGGGGTTGGAACGGGGTGTACGGCCGATCGGAGACTGATCGATTTCGATGATTTTATCGAGGTTCTCTACGCCTTCCAGTCGGTCATAAGGGAGTGGAGACTGGCTCGATTTCATGAGTTGCCGGGACAGCGCTTTGTAAAGGGTATCCACGACCAGGGTGGACTTGCCGCCGCCTGATACACCGGTGACCGCAATAAAGGTCCCCAGCGGGAAATCGACGGTCAGATCCTTGAGATTGTTTCCCTTGGCTCCAACCAATGTGAGTGTTTTGTCCGAGGTGCGTCGATTTTCCGGAACTGGAATGAACTTCCGACCCGACAGATAGGCACCGGTCAGGCTTTCTTTATTCTTGGCTACTTCCGCAGGTGTCCCGATGGCGATGACGTTTCCACCGCGCGTGCCAGCACCAGGCCCCATATCGATAAGGTAATCAGCAGCACGGATGGCATCTTCGTCATGTTCGACGACGATGACGGTGTTTCCAAGGCGCTTGAGACGCTCCAGTGTGCCGAGAAGGCGCTCGTTGTCGCGCTGATGCAGGCCGATGGACGGTTCATCCAGCACATACAGAACGCCTGTCAGACCCGAGCCAATCTGGGACGCCAGACGGATACGCTGGCTTTCACCGCCAGAAAGTGTGGCGGATCCGCGGGAAAGCGTGAGGTAGTCCAGGCCAACATCATCGAGGAAGTGCAGGCGATCCGTGATTTCGCGAAGAATGCGGCGCGCGATTTCGGCACGTTGTGGGGTGAGGGTAACTTCAACACCGGAAAACCAGTCCAGTGCCTTCCGGATCTGCATATCTGACGCTTCGGCGATGTTCAGGTCATTGACCTTCACGCAGAGGGCTTCAGGTTTCAGGCGTGCGCCATGGCAGGTGTGGCAGGGCTTTTCTGACTGATAGCGCGACAGTTCCTCGCGGACCCACATACTGTCTGTCTGCGCCATGCGCCGCCGCAGGTTTTTGAGCACGCCTTCAAAGGGCTTCGTAACGGTATGAACTTTGCTGCCATCACGATACGGAATGGCGATGGCCTCTTTGGAACCGTACAGGATCAAATCCCTGGTTTCGGCTTTCAGGTCTCGCCATGGCGTGTTCATGGTGTCCCCGCAATGGCGGGCAAGGGCTGCAAGAGTCTGGTCATACCAGTCCGTGCTGGCACCACTCCAAGGGGCAATCACACCTTCAGAAAGTGTAAGCGTATCGTCACTGACAATCAGGTTCTCGTCAAAATGGGTTTCCGTACCGATACCATCGCAGGTCGGACAGGCGCCCATTGGGGCATTGAAGGAGAACAGACGGGGCTCGATCTCCTCAATCGTAAAGCCTGAAACAGGGCAGGCGAAACGTGAGGAGAAAACGATGTGGGCGAGGGCAGCTGTTTCTCCCGCACGCCGGACTTCTTCCGCGTAGGCCAGACCGTCGGAGAGTTCGAGGGCTGTCTCAAAGCTGTCTGCCAACCGTGATTCAAGGTCAGGTTTAACGACAATCCGGTCCACCACGACTTCGACATTGTGGCGGGTCTTGCGATTGAGTTTGGGGGCTTCGGCAATTTCGTAAAGCTCACCGTCAATTTTGACGCGCGTGAAGCCCTTGCGAGCCAGGTCTGCCAGTTCGCGTTTGCAGTCCCCTTTACGGTCCCGGACGACCGGCGCCAGCAGCATGAGACGCGTGCCTTCAGGAAGCGCCATGACGCGATCTACCATCTGGCTGACTGTCTGGGCTTCAATAGGGAGGCCGGTTGCGGGTGAATAGGGAACACCTACGCGCGCCCAGAGAAGGCGCATGTAGTCATGGATTTCCGTGATAGTGCCGACAGTGGAGCGGGGGTTCTTTGAGGTCGTTTTTTGTTCGATCGAGATGGCCGGGGAGAGGCCCTCAATGGAGTCCACATCCGGCTTGCCCATCAGTTCGAGGAACTGGCGGGCATAAGCAGAAAGGCTTTCCACATATCGGCGCTGACCTTCGGCATAGATCGTATCGAAGGCGAGAGACGACTTTCCGGAGCCGGAGAGACCCGTGATGATCGTCAGGGAGTCACGGGGAATCGTGACATCGATATTCTTGAGATTGTGGGCGCGGGCACCACGGACACGGATCGAATGATTGTCTGGAAAGCTCACGAAAACCCCGAAGACTATGCAGAAAGTAGAATGTGAGATGGGAACGCATCCAAAGGGATGCTAGATCATTTCATAGATGGGCTTTCTGAGCCGCATGAAAAGAACAATTCGAGAATAAATGGTTGGTACGGAATGGCAGGTAGCGTCAATAAGGTGATTTTGGTCGGGAATCTGGGCAAGGACCCGGAAGTCCGGAACACGCAGTCAGGCGGGAAGGTTGTCAATCTGACGATCGCCACGTCTGAAACATGGAACGACCGTCAGTCCGGTGAGCGCCGCGAGCGTACGGAATGGCATCGCGTCGTCATTTTCAATGATCGCCTGGGCGATGTGGCTGAGCGTTTTCTGCGCAAGGGGCGCAAGGTTTACCTTGAAGGTGAACTGCGCACCCGTAAGTGGACCGACCAGTCCGGCCAGGAGCGTTACACGACGGAAGTAACGATTGATCGCTTCCGCGGTGAGTTGGTGCTCCTCGACAGTAACCGTAGTGGCGGTGATGAAGGCGGTGGCTTCGACGGTGGTGGTTCGTCCTACGGTGGCGGAAGTAACAACGGCGGCGGCTTTGGTGGTGGAAGCCGGAGCGGTAGCAGTGAAGGCGGCTTTGGCGGTGGCTCTCGGAGTAGCGGCGGTAGCGCAGGCGGCGCGTCGGGCAGTCGTGGCGGTGGCTGGGATGCTCCGCCAGATAACGATCTGGATGATGAAATCCCGTTCTAAGGGATTTTCCGGAGAACCGGGCTGGCAGTGTCAGTCCGGTTTTTTTATGCGTGAAAGGTCCGTTTTAGAGCGACAGATGAAGGAACTGGTTGAACCCAGAGGCCTGATAGTCAGCGAAGGGTTCGCCGAGTTGAAAGCCTCGGGCCTTGTAGAGCTTTAGTGCGGGTTCGAAAGAGGAATTCCGGCCGGTTTCAAGGCTGAGCTTTTTCAGGCCCAGAGAGCATGCCCTGTGAATGAGATGATCCAGAAGAGTGCTGGCGATGCCCCGTCTTAAAAAATCCGGATGAGTCCGTATGGATTTGAGTTCACCGTTCTGAGCACTCAATCGTTTTAGCGCACCAATGCCAGCAACGTGGCCGTGGTGATGGACAGTCCAGACCTCGATATCTGATGAGGTGAGAGCAGCCAGATCCAAGGCGAAGACGTGTCCAGCAGGGGTGTTTTCGTGCATTCCGGCAAGGTGAAGGGCCAAAAGGTCGCGTGTTTCTCGTTTGGAAAAATCGGCTGGGTGGAGAGTGTAGTTCGGGTTCATAGGGTGGAATCCGGAGTGGTCGTGCTTCTGGACAGAATGACGAGTTTATAGCCCGCATGAGCTGTCGGGATGAACGTTGTTTGATCGTAGTGGAGAAGGCCTTGTGTTGGATGTTGAAAGCTCCGCTGCCCTCCTTCTCTGGGGAGGACGCTCTGGTCTTCCCAGAAACGATTAAATTCCGGACTTTCTCTCTGAAGGGTTGAGACAAGTGTCTGAAAAGGTTCGGTACGGGCACTCGAAACTGTATCGGCCCGAAATTCGGCCAGAAGCCGCTGGGCGCGGGTTAGCCAGTCCGTAAGGAAAATTCGGGCATGGGGGTTCAGAAAAACATAGCGCAGCTGATTGGTCTCTGAGCTGTTCAGCCAGGCATTGAAAAGGAATTTGGCTGCGGAATTTGCGCTCAGAACATTCCACAAGGGATCGAGCAAATAAGCAGGGCTGTAGATCTGTTCCGGGAGGCTGAGCAGTGTGGCCGGTGCAGTTGGCGCAGTGTGATCCTGCTGAGGGTCTCGCAGTTCTGCCAACGTGAAAAGGTAGCGTCTTTCCGTCATGGACAGTTTCAGAGCCGTGGCAATGCGCGACAGGGTGGCGGACGAGCATGAGACGTCGCGTCCCTGTTCCAGCCACGTGTACCATGTCGTGCTGATCCCGCAGAGTTGAGCTGTTTCTTCGCGGCGCAGTCCTGGGGTGCGTCTGCGTCGTAATGGAGTCAGCAAGCCTGCTTCTGACGGGGCAAGCCTTTCCCGGTGCGAGCGAAGAAACAGACCAAGAGTTTTGCGGCTGGACGTAGGCATGGTGCAATTTATACCATGATAAAATAGGATCTTATACCTGACTGTTTGTTGCCTGATGATGATCTCCAAGGGAGAAAAATCAGATGGTTAGGCAGGCAGGACAATTTGCTGCGAAGCATTATGAAGACAGGGCGTCATCTTACGTAAACAGCGTGGTGCATAATCAGGGCGATGATCTGGATGTGATGGTTCGGGCTGTTCAGGGGCGCGGGTTTGAACGTGTGCTGGACCTTGGCTGTGGCGGGGGTCATGTCAGCTATGCTGTGGCGCCACATGTCGGGCAGGTTGTCGCCTGCGATGTCACGGCCGGAATGTTGGCTGCGGTAAGCCGGTCCGCTCAAGACCGTGGCCTTGGCAACATTGCTGTTGAACAGGGCGCCGCAGAAGCGCTTCCATTTGATGATTGTGTGTTTGACGCTGTTTTATGCAGGTTTAGTGCCCATCATTGGGAAGGTTTTGAGGCTGGTCTGAGAGAAGTGCGTCGCGTTCTGAAGTCAGGAGGTCTGGCTATTTGCGGTGATGTTACGGCTCCTGAAGACGCTATGTCCGATAGTTGGCTCCAGACGCTGGAATTGATGCGGGATATCTCTCATGTGAGGGACTATGCCGTGACAGAATGGGTGTCTGCTCTCGGAAGATCCGGTTTTGTTGTGGATGGCCTGATACGCAGCTGTCTGAGGATGGAATTTGAGAGCTGGGTATCGCGAACACGAACGCCGACGGAACGTGTAGAGGGCATCCGGTCGTTGCAGCGTGGTGCGCCTGTAGCTGTCCGTGAAAGACTGGGGTTGGAAGAAGACGGCAGTTTCCTGCTGGACGTGACCGTTTTTCAGTCTCACAGGCCATAATGGGGTGGGTGTGGCATGTAGGCCGCGCATGGGCTATGCTGTGCGGACTGTATTTTAGCGTGGTGGACCTGTCTTGACCGAGCTGAACGAGCCGACTGATATTGTACCTTCCGATCGTCTTCCGGTGACGATTGAGGAGGAGATGCGCTCCTCCTATCTGGCCTATGCGATGTCGGTGATCGTCTCGCGTGCCTTGCCGGATGTGCGTGACGGCCTGAAACCCGTCCATCGCCGCATCCTGTACGCGATGCGCGAGAGTGGGTTTACGTCTGATAAGCCTTACCGCAAGTCTGCGCGTGCGGTCGGTGACGTGATGGGTAAATACCATCCGCACGGTGACAGCTCTATTTACGATGCCATGGTTCGTATGGCGCAGCATTGGTCAATGCGCGTCAAGCTGATTGATGGACAGGGTAACTTTGGTTCGGTCGATGGCGATAGCCCGGCTGCCATGCGTTACACCGAAGCCCGTCTGGCCAAGTCTGCGTCGTTCCTGCTGGATGATATCGAGCGGGATACGGTTGATTTTCAGCCGAACTACGACGAGAGCGAGCACGAGCCTAAGGTTCTGCCAGCGACGTTCCCAAATCTTCTGGTGAATGGCGCTTCGGGTATCGCGGTCGGTATGGCCACGAACATCCCAACGCATAATCCTGGCGAAGTCATTGATGCCACCCTGGCGATGATTGCCAATCCGGCGATTGAGCTGGATGAGTTGATGCAGATCATCCCTGGTCCGGATTTCCCGACCGGCGGCATCATCATGGGCCGGAGTGGCATTCGCAAGGCGTTTGAGACAGGCCGTGGGTCCGTTCCGGTTCGTGCGCGTGCTGAGATCGAGGAGATCCGCAAGGATCGTCAGGCGATCGTCATCACCGAGATCCCGTATCAGGTGAACAAGGCAACCCTTCAGGAGAAGATTGCCGATCTCGTTCGTGCGAAGGAAATCGAAGGCATCTCTGATATCCGGGACGAAAGTGATCGTTCTGGAATGCGCGTTGTCATTGAGCTGAAGCGCGATGCGACGCCGGAAGTGGTGCTGAACCAGCTCTATCGCTTCACGCAGCTTCAGACGTCCTTCAGTGTAAATATGCTGGCACTCGATGAGGGCAAGCCGCGCACGATGGGGCTGATGGACGTTCTGCAGGCGTTCATTCGTTTTCGCGAAGACGTCATTCTGCGTCGCGCACGCTTCGATCTGAACAAGGTTCGGGATCGTGGGCATCTGCTGGTTGGCCTTGTGCTGGCTGTTGCCAACATCGACGAAGTGATCGCGCTGATCCGTTCTGCCCCTGATGCCTCGACAGCGCGTGAGCTGCTTATGGCGCGCGAGTGGGATGCGAGCGAAGTTGTGCCGTTGCTGGAACTGATCCAGGACGAAGGCAATGTCATTTATGATGGCAAGGTTCGCCTCACAGAAGCGCAGGCTCGCGGTATTCTCGAACTGCGTTTGCAGCGTCTAACCGGTCTGGAACGTGAGAAGATCCAAGGTGAGCTGAGCGAAGTTGCGGCCAAGATTGCCGACCTGCTCGACATTATTGGCAGTCACAGTCGTCGCATGGATGTCATGCGCAATGAATTGCTGGCGGCCCGGGCTGAAATTGCCACCCCACGCATGTCGGAAATTTCTGACGCGCTGGGCGATCAGTCTGACGAAAGCCTGATCGAGCCGGGGCAGATGGTTGTGACCATCACGCGTGACGGCTTCATCAAGCGGACGCCGCTTGAGATGTTCCGCTCGCAGAACCGCGGTGGGCGTGGGCGTACGGCGTCTGGCCGTCGTGGCGATGACGTCATTATTCGCAGCTTCAATGCCCATACCCATCAGTGGGTGCTGTTCTTCTCTTCGGGCGGCAAAGCTTATCGCACCAAGGTCTGGCATCTGCCGGAAGCGTCTCCGACGTCCAAGGGGCGCGCGCTGGTCAACCTGCTTCCAGAGCTTGGTTCGGATGCTATTACGGCTGTTCTGCCGCTACCGCAGGATGAGGAGCTGTGGGAAGACCTGCACCTCACCTTTGCGACGGCCAGCGGCAATGTTCGTCGTAACCGCCTGAACGACTTCCGGAATATCCGGGCGTCCGGTCTGATTGCGATGAAGCTGGATGAGGGCGATTCCCTCATTGGTGTGGCGACGTGTCGTGAAGGTCAGGACGTGTTCCTGGCAACGAAGAACGCGCGTTGTGTCCGCTTCCAGATCACCGATGATACGCTGCGTGTGTTTGCCGGCCGTGGCAGCTCGGGCGTGCGTGGTATCCGCCTTGGTGATGGGGATGCGGTGATTTCACTGTGTATCCTCAACCATGTGGATGCCAGCGTTGACGAGCGTGCAGCCTATCTGCGGATGGCCAATGCAAAACGTCGTGCCGAGAATGCTGCGTTGGCAGAAGGTGCTGAAGAAGAAGTGGTGTCCGGTGACGAAGACACTGTTGAGGTCGCTGGTGATCTGACGCAGGAGCGCTTTGAGGAGCTGGAACAGCAGGAAGAAATTCTTCTGACCGTGACGGATGGCGGGTTTGGCCGTCGTTCCTCTGCCTATGATTATCGTGTGTCGGGCCGTGGCGGGCAGGGCATTACGAACATGACCTTCTCGGCCAATCGTCGTGGCAAGGAAGTGGTTGGGACGCTTCCGACGCTGGATGGCACGGATGTCATGCTCGTGACGGATACGGGTCGTCTGATCCGTCTGCCGGTGTCTCAGGTGCGTGTCATGGCACGTCAGGCCAGTGGTGTGACGCTGTTCCGCCTGAACGATAGTGAGACCGTGATCTGTGTCTTCCCGGTTGTGGAAGATGATGGGGAAGAGGGCGACCTGATCGAAGGGGATGTCGTGGCAACGCCGGACGGTACAGCGCCTGTTTATGGCACTGTGACGGACGGTGAGGCTTCTGTGGGTGACGCAGCCCCTGATGCCTGAGTGGCAGACTGATCCGCGTGTCGGGTTTTATCCCGGCACGTTTGATCCGGTGACGTTCGGTCATCTGGATATTATCGACCGTGCGTCCACTCTTTTTGACCGCCTGCTGGTTGGTGTGGCGGTTAATGAGGGGAAGCAGCCGCTTCTGACGCTGGAAGAGCGTCTGGAGATGATGCGGCAAGAGGTCTCGAAATTGCCTCATGCTGACCGGATCAGGGTTCTGGGGTTTGATACCCTATTGGTAGATGCCGTACGCAAGGCTGGCGCTGGGACGGTTGTGCGCGGCCTTCGCTCTGCGGGCGACTTTGATTTTGAGAGCCAGCTTTCCGGTGCATTGCGTCGTCTGGCGCCGGAAATTGAGACGGTTTTTCTGCTGTCTTCTGAAGGGCATCGCACGACGGCCAGTCGGATTGTGAAGGAAATTGCCCGTCTTGATGGCGATATTTCCTCCTTTGTCAGTGAAGATGTTGCAAGTCTCGTCTTGTCGAAACTGGGTCGAAGGGCGACATAGGAACCTTCATTGATTTCTGGAAGGTTCCAAGATGTCTGAGACCGCAGTACCCGACGGCAACAAGCTGGTTTTCGAACTCAAGAACGGCAAGGTCGTCATTGAGCTGCGCCCTGATCTGGCGCCGCTGGCTGTGGAGCGTCTGAAGCTTCTGGCGAGCGAAGGTTTTTACGACGGTGTGAAGTTCCACCGTGTGATCGAAGGCTTCATGGCACAGGGCGGCGATCCGACTGGCACAGGCACCAGCGGTAGCAGCTACCCGGACCTGAAGGCCGAGTTCACGGACAAGGCAAAGTTCGAGCGTGGCACACTTGGCATGGCCCGTACGATGGCTCCGCACTCTGCAAACAGCCAGTTCTTCATCATGTTCCAGGACGTGCCGTCCCTGAACGGTCAGTACACGATTGCTGGCAAGGTTGTTGAAGGCATGGAGTATGTCGATCAGATCAAGCGTGGCGCTGGCTCGTCGGGCGTCGTCAAGGATCCGGACACCATCGTTAAGGCTTATGTAGAAGCCTGAAGCTGTTTGGGCTGTTCTGAGTGTCTTACGGGACGCTCAGGCAGCTTGCTGCTTGTTCTCTGGTGTGCGCAGGACTGTCACTCCTGCGGCATCATGAGGGTAGGGCGAGCCGCATTGAGCGGTGTAGCGCTCTGAAAAGGCCTCGCGTTCGAGGCGTTCACAATAATCCAGATATTTGATCAGGGCTCGCTCGGCACGCGGAGTGCGGCCGTAAATGCGCTTGTAGTGCTTCCACAGGATCAACGCGTTGACGGACCAGGCATCATAGACGTGTTCGTTCAGGCGTCTGCGAATGGATGCTGGAAGCTGGTCGAATGCATCCCACTCGTTCCCCTCAAAGCGTTGCCAGATTTCATGCCGTACAGTGCGATCGTTTAAGGCGGAGTGATTGGTCAGGTTGTTATTTTTGGAGCGCATACGGGGGCTTTTTCAGGCTCTGAATCGGTAGTATTTAATATGTTATAACATAACTAAAAAAATTCTAGTGCTGTTTTCCGGCTGCTGGAGGTTGACCTCCATAGTGGTTGTGGGGTAGCCATCCGCTCGGATGAACCGGTAGCTCAGTTGGTAGAGCATTCGACTTTTAATCGAATGGTCCTGGGTTCGAGTCCCAGCCGGTTCACCATTTTCCTTTTAGATCAAATATGTTTGGAAAACTTCGCCTAGGGCGAGGCATATTCGATGATGGGCTCCGTTAGCCCTGCGCCATTAGCAAGCAACGCTTTCAAGCTAATGATTTCGTCCCAAGCCGATATGTGCTGCCAGCCTTATGGGACGAAAGACGCTTTGCCACGGAGTTGGTCCGCAGAGCGTGGTTTCATTTTTTTCCGGATGCTGAGTGCTTTATCAAGATGCGTCAGATGGGCATCCATGATCTTTACGGCATCTTTTACCTTGTTTTTGCGGAGTGCGCTTACAAGTCGACGGTGGTTGTCGCAGGATTGCTGCGCGTCTGCCTTGGATTGATACAAGGTGGCGATCAGCACGATCCGGGTTGTCAGTTCTTCAAGAGTGTTGGCCAGAATAGAATTCCCAAGCGCAGCGGCAAGGTGAACGTGGAAGTGGCCTAGAAGGTAGCTCCGACGACCCAGGTCATTCTCATCGATGGCGCGCTGCTGCTCCAGGACATGCGCTTCGAGCTGCTTGATCATCTCTGCACTAATATTTTTCTGAGTCATGAGAAGGCCGATTTCAACGGATCGGCGTGCTTCGATTGTTTCCCGGGCTTCTTCGACGGTAGGTTCAATAACGAACCAGCCTCTTCTCGGTGAGACTGCCACAATGCCTCGGCTACTGAGGCGCATCATTGCTTCTCGCACCAGTGTTCGCGAGACCCCGAAGATCTCGCCCAGGTCTTTTTCTCCCAGCCGCTCTCCTGGTGAAATCTCTTCAGAAAGAACGGCCTGTATGATTCTGTTCTCGATGACATTGCTGCTGGCTGGCTGCATCGATTTTTTCCGGTCTTCCATGGCAGCTTTTATGCGCCTCCTTTTTTGAGGGAACAAGCACAACAGAAGATCCGAAAAGGGAATATTCCGGCTTCGATCATTTTTAATGTGGAACAAGAACGGGTTGTATTCTATCTGGTATACAAGATTCGCCGACATGGTGAATTGCGACACATCCTGACTGCTTCACATCGCCGATCTGGAAATGCCCGATGTCCCTTGTTTCGCCCTGCCGCTCCCGTTCTGCTCTCTCGTTGCGCGTAACGCTTTTGTCCACAGCTCTTCTGTCCTGTGCAGGAAGCGCGGATGCTGCTGTAGTGGCGGCGAAGCGGAACTTGCATCCGATCGCTAAGCATGGGGCTGGAGCAGTATGGCATCGTACAGTTGATGCTTCCGCGGCGAGTAATGAGGTCGTTCACGTTAATGCCCGGCGCGGTGTGACTGGCGCAGGTCAGCACGAGGCGCATTCTGAAACGATACTGTCCCGTCAGGAGCTTCAGAACCGCAACGTCCGTCAGTTGACAGACATAGTTCGTGTTGCGCCAAATCTGACTATTCAGCCGTCTTTCGGAAGCTCTGCACTGAACTTTGCATTGCGCGGTGTCGGGCTGATGGATTTCACCCAAAACAACACCCCGTCTGTCATGCCGTATGTCGATGGTGTGGCCTATCCGGTGAGTATTATGACTTCGGGTATGCTGTTTGACATGGATGACATTTCTGTTGCGCCTGGTGCATCCGGTTTCACGCATGGGCAGTCCACCACCGGTGGTGAGATTAATTTCCACACGGGTGATCCTACCCCTGAGTTTCATGCGGGCCTGACGGAAGACATTGCCAGCTATGGCCGCAACCGGGTCGAGGGGTTTGTCTCCGGGCCAATTTCCAAGTCGGTTTCGCTCCGTTTGGCAGGGCAGTCCATGACGGGGGGTGGTTCCAGCACAATTCGCAGGGCGAAGGCTACGGCAACTCCAATATCGGAGCGCTTCGCGGCAAGCTGCGCTGGAAAATCGACGCAACATCGACGCTGGATATTGGCGGGCACTGGACGACTGACCAGTCCGAGACGTCTTCGGGGCATAATTTCTATAACAGCTACGGTGTTCCTGTGACGTCAGATATCATGCAGACGGAATGGGGACTTGATCCGCGGTTTGCGAAAATTATCGATATCAACGGAGCTAGGTCACGTTGACAAAAGACCTAATCCAGAGCCTTGCTGCGGCGATGTTGAGGAAACTCATGAAGGACAAGGCAGTCTTGT
>NZ_JOPH01000066.1:0-581 GCF_002153615.1 Gluconobacter sp. DsW_058 | reverse complement strand
CAAGCTGGGTTCCTAAGATGACAGCAGTAGTCGATTTTCCAGCGCCTCCTTTGGGGGACGCGATAGCGATGACAGGCATTGTGTTCTCCGCTCAAAGAAGCCGTGCTGACCTAAGTTCGTAGTGCCGCCTCCTGTTTTAGTAAACCGGATAATTGTTAAAACCAGATAAAAACATATATCAGGTAATAAACATAACCGGGTAATATCTTCCCAGGACTTCAATAGGAGTGTTCCAACTCACCCTTCCATTGGCGGCTTCTGAAGCGGGATCAAGGCAAAAAACCGGATAAGAGCAGGAACCCGGTAAGAGAAAAAACTAGATAAAAAGAAAAACCGGGTAAAAAGAAAGACCCGATAAAAAAGGGAAAGAGCTGGCTGGGAGCCGCCCAGTCAGCAACAGGTGGGTCAACGCGCGTCCTCGCCATGCTCGCCGGCTGCACCGCCTGCGCGTGACTGCGGGCCGCAGTCTAACAGAGTTACCTCTGCTCGATAGTGTGCAAGCTGGGTTCCTAAGATGACAGCAGTAGTCGATTTTCCAGCGCCTCCTTTGGGGGACGCGATAGCGATGACAGGCATTGTGT
>NZ_JOPH01000065.1:0-615 GCF_002153615.1 Gluconobacter sp. DsW_058 | reverse complement strand
CGCCCTCCGTTTGATCCGGTGCTGATGTTCAAGATCCTGGTCATCCAGACGCTGAACAATTTGTCCGATGAAAGGACGGAATATCTGATCAACGGCAGCCAGTCGTTCATGCGCTTCCTTGGTCTGGGGCTGTCGGACCGTGTGTCGGATGCCAAAACGGTCTGGCTGCCCCAAAGCAGCGCAATACCAACGCTGAGAAAGCCGAGCTTCGGGAAGGACGGATCTCACAGAACTGGCAGGACAAGCCGTCAAAGCTGTCCCATAAAGATCGTCATGCACGCTGGACACTGAAGTTCACCAAAGCAAAGCGGCAGGATGATGGGACGATCCAGTCAACGGATCTTGCCATTCCGTTCTTTGGCTACACATCCCACGTCTCCATCGATCGGAAGTTTCGGTTCATCCGAAAATGGAAGACGACGGATGCCGCCGCAAGTGATGGCGCGCGATTGCGAGAGGGACTTCTGGATAAAACCAATACGGCCTCAACGGTGTGGGCCGACACGGCCTATCGCTCAAAAGCAAATGAGGACTTCATGGGCAAAGAGGGTTTTGTCTCAAAGGTTCACAGAAAAAAGCCGCACCTCAAGCCCATGCCCCGCCATATCCAGCGGT
>NZ_JOPH01000064.1:0-1417 GCF_002153615.1 Gluconobacter sp. DsW_058 | reverse complement strand
CGTCACGTGGGCGGGGCATGCGCATTGTACGGTGCGACCATATCTTCCACTGGATCAGGCGGGCTATCCCGTCCGTATTCTGAAGGACGCAGTATCCGACGGCGTCCCATTCAAGGATATGCTCATCACAGCCGAGCACTGCCTGTTTTTTGATGGAAAATTCGTTCCGGCCCGTATGCTCGTAAATGGTCGTTCGATCTTCTATGACACGTCGATAACCTCTTACGATTACTACCATATCGAAACTGAAGAACATTCAGTCATCATGGCAGATGGTATGCTGACTGAGAGTTATCTCGACACTGGAAATCGTAGTGCGTTCAGGCAAAGTGGAGAGGTTCTCTCCCTGACGCCGTCCCGTAATCTATCCTGGGAGGATGCAGCAGCGTCTTTGACCGTAGACCGTGATCTTGTCGAACCCCTCTTCCGTCAGATTGAGACACGAGCTGTTCACCTCAATTCTTCTCTTATGACTGATACTCCCTCCCTGACGCAGGAGAACGATCTTCATTTGGTCACAGATACCGGTACGACGCTTCGTCCGATCCGTAAAAATAATGACCGGATTATGTTCATGATTCCGGCTGGTGTTGAAAACGTTCGGATTGTTTCAAATGCAAGCCGCCCGTGTGATGTTGTCGGACCGTTTGTGGATGACCGCCGTATACTCGGCCTGCTGGTCGGCGACGTCCAGCTTTTCGAGGGACACGCGACGAAGACCCTGACATCTCATCTGCAGGACATCAATCTGTCCGGATGGAACAATATCGAGGACGGCCTGTGCCGCTGGACAAACGGAAGCGCGCTCTTGCCCCTTGGGTCCCGGCCGATTGGAAGTATTGCTCTCATGGCGCTTCAGGTTCACGCTTCGGGGCCATATCTGGCCTCAGACGCTGAAGCTGACCTACACGCTCTACAGGCTTGACGTGACACTAACTCAGCGTCAACAAAACGCTGGGTTAAGGTGGAAGGGTCTGATACCCGCTCTGTGATGTGAGCAGAGCGGGGATTTTCGGCTCTGGTGCGGCTAGCAGGGGGACTAATCCGTTTCAGGAAGATAAAGCGGAGCATGTTGTAGGCTATAATTGCAGTCCGATCCTCATTGTGGCCCGTGTGATACCGAGAATTCGGATGAACAATCCCGTCTGTAACTTCTGGTCAGCAGAGACATGCTCGATCCGAGATCGGGTCGTTGACTTGCAGGCGTTGGATTTCTGGATACGCCGCGGGCCGCGTCTTGAGAGACGACTTATGGACCTTTCTTTGAGACAAAGTCTGGCTCCTCTACGACGTCCTCATTGGCTTTTGAGCACCAGGGTGCACTATTTTTATCAGCAGCCTAGGTGGAGGGATCGAAGAACCCTTGATTGATGTGCTTGGCCCGTAATTTCTGGCTTTTGGCGATTTGATAGACGGT
>NZ_JOPH01000063.1:0-328 GCF_002153615.1 Gluconobacter sp. DsW_058 | reverse complement strand
CTTTTTTCACATCGATATTGCCGAAGTCCAGACTGCGGAGGGCAAGCTGCACCTCTTCGTTGCCATCGACCGGACAAGCAAATTCGCTGTCACACAACTCGTCGGGAAAGCCGATCGGAAGACGGCCTGGGAATTCCTCGAATATCTCCTGAGCATCATTCCTTATCGGATCCATACCATTCTGACCGACAATGGGATCCAGTTCGCTGACCAACCCCGTAATCGCAATACGGCCTGGTCGGGTCCCATGCGCTTTGACATGATCTGCGAAGCCCACGGGATCGAACATCGTCTGACAAAACCCAATCATCCCTGGACGAACGGTCAG
>NZ_JOPH01000062.1:0-297 GCF_002153615.1 Gluconobacter sp. DsW_058 | reverse complement strand
ATCGAAGAACCGTTGGTTGATGCGCTTGGCTCGCGATTTAAGGCTTTTGGCGATTTGATTGACGGTTCTTTGCGTCACTTTTGATCTGCGTTTTGAGCAGATCGGGGGGGGGCTCCCGGTGGATGACTACGTGCTCGCGTTCAATCTTTCGAGGAAGAGAAGACGGCGCATGTTGTAGACGATATTGGCTAGTCCGATTCTCATGGTGGCCCGGGTGATACCGACAGTTCGGATCAGTAGTCCCGTCTGTGATTTCTGATCGGCAAAGACATGCTCGACACGAGATCGGATCACAGA
>NZ_JOPH01000061.1:0-1021 GCF_002153615.1 Gluconobacter sp. DsW_058 | reverse complement strand
CTAGGTGTTTAGTCCCGTGTTTTGATGGGTTGGATTGATGATGAATCTTTCTGGCTCTGAAGTCCAGATTTTGCAGACGTATTCGTAAGGGGTGAGGCCACTGAGGGTCTTGAGTCTTCGCCCGAAATCATAGGCTGCCATGAAGTCGTTGAGGTGTGTCCTCAACTGCTCATGACTGTCGTAATGGAAGCGTTTGACGGTTGCTTCCTTGATTGTCCGGTTCATCCGCTCGACCTGACCGTTCGTCCAGGGATGATTGGGTTTCGTCAGACGATGTTCGATCCCGTGAGCTTCGCAGATCATGTCGAAGCGCATGGGGCGAGACCAGGCCGTATTGCGGTTACGGGGCTGATCAGCGAACTGGATGCCGTTATCGGTCAGAATGGTGTGGATCCGGTAAGGGATCATACTCAGGAGATGTTCGAGGAATTCCCAGGCTGTCTTCCGATCAGCTTTCCCGACGAGTTGTGTGACAGCGAATTTGCTTGTCCGGTCGATAGCAACGAAGAGGTGCAGCTTGCCCTCAGCAGTCTGTACTTCGGCAATATCGATGTGAAAAAAGCCTATGGGATAGCGTTTGAAGCGCTGGCGTTTGGGCTTGTCTCCTTCGATGTCCGGCAACCGGGATACCCCGTGGCGCTGAAGGCAGCGATGCAGAGCCGAGCGTGTCAGATGAGGGATGCTGGCCTGCAGGGCATAAAGACAGTCATCCAGCGGCAGTAAAGTATGCCGGCGAAACGCCACGATCATCGCTTCGTCCGTCTCGGACAGGACCGTTGAGCGCGGCTCTTTGGGACCTGTCTTCTGATCCTCAACCGTTTGACGCTTTCGCCATTTTGCAACTGTTTTCGGGTTGATCCCGAACTCCTCGCTCAGCGTCGCGAGC
Source organism: Gluconobacter sp. DsW_058 (assembly GCF_002153615.1). Taxonomy (NCBI): domain Bacteria; kingdom Pseudomonadati; phylum Pseudomonadota; class Alphaproteobacteria; order Acetobacterales; family Acetobacteraceae; genus Gluconobacter; species Gluconobacter sp. DsW_058. The sequence goes on along the minus strand of NZ_JOPH01000061.1, from coordinate 135 downwards.
GAAGCCTGCGATCGCTGTAGTGCTGCTCGCACGGCGTGCGTGGTCGTGGCGCTGCCATGACGTATCTGTCCCATAAGGCTTCCTTCCACTCGCGTGAAATTAATACCCCATCAAATCCCGGGACTAAACACCTAG
>NZ_JOPH01000060.1:0-1481 GCF_002153615.1 Gluconobacter sp. DsW_058 | reverse complement strand
AACCCGTCCTCTTTCAGGTCGGATTATAGCTTAGACACCTGTCCAAAAAATGGGGTCCACCTCTAGCCAACAGATCATTATGGACTGGACGTTTCCGGAACCGTGGGAAGCTCGAACACGTGGCGTAGATTTGTGCGACTCAACAGTGGAATTTTACCGGGCGGAGGAAAATTCTACGCCAACTATGATTATCAGTATGCAGACAAGTGGAAAGGCTGATGACAACAAAAGCAACAGCAGCTCAATTTCAAATATATTCAGCCTCTGGGCGATGCAGTCAAAGCCACCACTTACCTGGACTTTGATGACCGTCGCGAGGACGATTATCTTGATCTTTCCACCAGCCTGATTAAGCGGTTTGGCTATAATCATGACGACATCAGCAACAACTATAAGCTGGCTGAACAGATTGCCCGTGCTTACCAGGCAGGACAAACTCTGCCCTCTCCATACACATCTCCAGACGATACATATTATCGTGGGGGTGGTGTTCGTCAGGACATGGTGGGCTACGAAAAATTCGATTACCACCTACTCCCGCATCTGACAGGCTCCACGACGGTTTATGGTCATTATGACCGTGGACCGGGCACGTGGTCTGATCCGTACGATCCCACGCCTGCCAGCCTTGGAGGGTCGCCGCTTTCTGTTTCGACAACAGAATATCGAATGCAACGTGAAAGTGTTCTGACCAGTCTCGCGTATCAGCGCTGGAACCATAAAATCGAAGCCGGCTTCTGGTTTGAAAACAATCTTTTCAGTCAGGCTGCAAAGCTCTACCCGCTTCAGGAAGGGGTAACCCCGTCAAACTTCCAGCGCTTTTACGAAAATCCGTTTGCTGTGCAGTGGCAATATACGTTCCGCACGCATGTTTATCAGTTCCACCTAGAAGACAGCTGGTCAATCACACCTAAGCTCCGGGTAAATGCTGGCTTCAAATCTTTGGTGTCGAGCAGCTCTGTAACAACCGCCCAAAGCGCAAATCCGATTAATGCCTCCATTTCCGCATCCAATGGATTTCTGCCTCAGGTTGGCGTTCTGTATCGCTTTAATCGCCATCATGAAATCTTTGCAGATTTCGCACGCAACATGTCTGCCTATACGGCGTCAGCTTCAACCGGGCCATTTTCAACGACACAAGCAGGATTTTCGTACATCCACAACAAGCTGAAACCTGAAACAACCAATACAGAAGAACTTGGCTACCGTTTCCGTAACGACAGCGTGCAGGCATCTCTGACAGGCTATTACGTCGATTTCGAAAATAGACTTCTGGCGTCTTCCATGAGCTCTGTCATTGTGGGCAACCAGAATGTGCTCGAAAACGTGGGAAGCGTAACATCTCGCGGTGTAGAAGCCGCAGCAACCTGGCGCTTTTTCCGGAACTAGCTCGCGTTGACAAAAGACCCAATCCAGAGCCTTGCTGCGGCGATGTTGAGGAAACTCATGAAGGACAAGGCAGTCTTGTCGTAGCGGGTTGT
>NZ_JOPH01000059.1:0-3144 GCF_002153615.1 Gluconobacter sp. DsW_058 | reverse complement strand
CATATTAGAAAATAAAATTACCACTCAATTTTAAATTAATCATAAATGTTATGTGCCATATATAAAAAATCTTCGCCCGAATACCCGAGCGGAGACGTAGAAAATTTTCTAAGGATTGCGCGCAATTATTTCATATTTAACAGATCAACGACGCCCCGTCGGACGGCCACCACCGCCACCACGGCGAGCGGCGTTGCCACTGCGTCCGCCAGCATACCAAAGGCCGTTACGGTCTGAAGCCCCTCCTTCATGTTCTTCGGATGGCCGTTAACGTATTTGAAGCCGTACAGGCTGCTGTCGCTCGTGGGCATCAGTTCGATGACGCCTTCGGCGGAGTGAGTGGCCACACGCGGAGTTTTGTCGAATTCAGACCAGCGCTTGAAGTCAGCCTCCAGATATTCTCCAAGTTCGCGCAGAAAGGTCTCAATTCCGATCGTATAGACGAGCTCCATCATGTTCTGGACCGACACGAACGGCACAAAGGCGAGATGTGAAGGGGCGGGAGCGGAAAAAGGCATCTCAATAGGTTCTCGTTTTACGTTCGAGAACACGGCGGCCGAAGAGGCTAGCGGCCAGATCGGTCATGAGCAGGGCGGTTTTTGCGCGGACATCCAGGAAGGGGTTGAGTTCCGCCAGATCCAGCGACGTCACGAGGCCACTGTCATGAAGAATTTCCATGATGAGGTGCGCTTCGCGGAATGTTGCCCCGCCGCACACAGTCGTGCCAACGGCAGGGGCAATGTCGGGATCGAGGAAATCGACATCAAGGCTCACATGCAGGCGCCCGTTGGCAGCCCGGACGCGGTCCAGAAAGCTGTTAAGCGGAGCGACAATTCCCTGCTCGTCGATCGCCCGCATGTCGAAAACCGTAATCCCGATTTCCGCGACATGGCGTTTTTCAGCCTGATCGACCGAACGGATGCCCATCATGCACATGTTGTGGGGATCAACTGGGGCGGCAGGAGCTGGGAAGCCCTCGAAACCCGACTGACCTGTGAAGTAAGCGACAGGTGTGCCGTGCAGATTACCGCTGGTCGTCGTGTGGAGGGTGTGCAGATCTGTATGTGCGTCCAGCCATAGGACAAACTGCGGCTGTTCCAGATCATGTGAGTGACGGGCGACACCGGAGACTGTTCCAGCTGACATGGAGTGATCGCCGCCGAGGAAAATTGGAAAGTCGCAGGCTTTGGCCATTTCATAGGCCCGCTCGCCCACACTTTTGGTCCAGGCGATGATCGCATCCAGATTGCGCACAGTGGGATTGGAATGGCTTACGTCTGGCATTTCTGTAGGCATGGCATCTCCCACATCCGTTACGGTCCATCCAAGGTCCTGCAGGATCTCCGAAAGTCCGGCAATGCGGAAGGCTGTCGGGCCCATAATGCATCCTCTTTCGGATGTTCCACTTTGTGTGGGAACACCCAGGATCTGACACGTCTTCATCTCAACTCCTTTCCGACACACGTTCTACTAACCGCATGATGTGCTGTATTCTGTTACAGGACATCAGCCCGGCCGGGAAAAATAGCCGATAAATCTGTCAAAGCTCTCATCCATTCCACCTTTGAACAAGTCTTGCAGGTTTCCTTGGGCTCGAACGGTGCCTTTTTCTAGGAAAACGATCCGGCTTGAAACATCCCGTGCAAAAGCCATTTCATGCGTCACAATGGGCATGGTTCAGTCTTTTGACGCCAGATCCCGCATGACTTTCAGGACTTCACCCACCAGTTCCGGGTCCAGTAGAGGTCGGTTCGTCGAACAGCAGGACACGCGGGCGCATAACAATGGCGCGCGCAATCGCTACACGCTGCTGCTGGCCGCCGGAAAGCTGGGACGGGTAATACTCTGCCCTGTTCAGCATCCCGACGCGGGCCAATGCCTTTTCGGCTTCATCACGGACTTCATGGCGGTTTCGCCCCTGAACGTGGACGGGACCTTCCATAACATTCTGTAAAACCCTTCGGTGGCTCCACAGGCAAAAATTCTGGAAAACCATACCAACCTGCGATCGCAGGCGATTGATCTGCCGCGCGTCAGCAATGTGCTGCTTGCCTTGTTTGAGACGGAAACGAATATCCTCACCCAAAATATTAAGAGCGCCGCCCAAGGGAACCTCCAGAATGTTCAGACAACGAAGGAAAGTCGATTTCCCTGAACCTGACGCCCCCAGAATGGAAATGACCTCCCCTTCATGGGCCTCCAGATCAATTCCTTGAGGGACGTCTAAAACGCCGTAGGGCTTCGTTAGCCCGATGGCTTTGATAACGGATGCGCTGGGCAGCGGGGCTGTTTCTTGCGGGAACGGTTCCATGAAAACTCAGGAAAAGACGGCTTGTCTGGGTCAGACCCGGCGACTGGGGCTAAATGGCGTTCAAGCATATGGACGCAGGTGGCGATCACAAAGGTCATCGCAAGGTAGATCAGGCCCGCAACAGTGAAGATTTCTTCCGAACGGTAAGTCTTCGAAACCAGTCTGTATGCGAGACCGGTGACGTCCATCAGCGTAATCACACTGGCCAGCGATGTAGCCTTGAGCAGCAGGATGGCTTCGTTCCCGTAATTGGCCAGTCCATATCGCAGAGCTTGCGGCCAGATAACTCTGTGGCGGAGAAGAAGTCCTGCCATCCCGATCGCACGTCCGGCTTCGATTTCACGTTCAGGAACGGCCGTGATAGCTCCCCGGATGATTTCTGCCCCATACGCTGATGTGTTGAGCGAAAGGGTCAGAATGGCGCACCAGTAAGCCTGCGCCAGAAGAGGCCATGCAAAGGAAGAGCGGAGAAAGCTTATCTGTCCGAACCCGTAATAAATAACAAAGATCTGTACCAGCAGGGGTGTTCCTTGAAAGAGCATGACATAAAGGCGTGAAAACCATCGTGCGGGAGCAAAGGAGCTTTCTCCTAATGTCGCTATGCAGGCGGCTAGTTGTTTAGTCCTGTGGTTTGATGGGTTGGATTGATGATGAATCTTTCTGGCTCTGAAGTCCATATTTTGCAGACATATTCGTAAGGCGTGAGGCCGTTCAGGGTCTTGAGTCTTCGCCCGAAATTATAGGCTGCCATGAAGTCGTTGAGGTGTGTCCTTAACTGCTCGTGGCTGTCGTAATGGAAGCGCTTGACGGTTGCTTCCTTGATCGTCCGGTTC
>NZ_JOPH01000058.1:0-144932 GCF_002153615.1 Gluconobacter sp. DsW_058 | reverse complement strand
CGCTCTTCAACATCAAAGAAACCCGGCTGCTTCATCTTCCACCATACCCAATCAACGTAGGAAAAATGGAATTATAAAGGCCGACCCAAAACCAGTGGGTTTTTCGAACCCTCCAGGTGGGTGGCCCAGGCACGGAGTTGCTGGGGTTCGCTGGAGAAGCGCCTGCGCCCGGCTTCGTGGGCGAGGCGCTCTCCAATGCGATCCGGGTCCGTGTTGAGGAACGTGGCGACTGGGCCGGACCACCACGCTCCCATCAGGTTCAGCCCTCGATCTGACCGAAATCGGCGATCAGGGCTGTGGTCGTGCGGAAAGTCGCCAGAAGCTTCAGACGGTTGGCGCGAATGTCGGCTTCCGGAGCGTTGACGGTAACAGCATCGAAAAAGCGGTCCAATGTCGGGCGCAACGCTGCAATCGCCTGCATCGCATCGGTGAAACGCTCGTCTTTCAGGGCTGTCTCAATCGCAGGCACGGCACTGTTCAGGCCGTCTGCCAGAGCGCGTTCTTCGTCCTGCGCGTAAAGAGACGCATCCGGTGTTCCCTTGTGAGGACCGTCCTTTTTGTCTTCGATGCGCAGAATGTTGGCGGCGCGCTTGGCTGCGGCGAGAAGGTTCTTGCCGTCTTCCGTCTGGATCATGTCAGACAGCGCTGAAGTGCGGGCCAGAAGGCGCACAAGATCGCCATCCAGACCGCCTGCCAGGGTAGCGGCCAGAACGTCATGGCGCTCGCCTTCGCTGCGGAGCTGAACACGCAGACGGTCTGCCATGAAGTCCGGCAATTTGGCGAGTTCCCCGCCGGTGCGACCATTTGCCGCCTTGGCAAAGAGGTCCGTCAGGTCGAGGCGCAGGCCGTTGTCACGAATGGTGCGGATCACGCCCAGTGCAGCCCGGCGCAGGCCGTACGGGTCTCCGGAGCCGGTTGGTGTCTCACCAATGGCAAAGAAGCCAGCCAGCAGATCCAGACGATCCGCAAGGGCCACGGCAACCGAGACAGGCGCTTTTGCCGTATCGTCGGACTGGCCGCGCGGCATGTAATGCTCGGCCACAGCCTTTGAAACGGCGTCGCCTTCGCCGTCATGTGCTGCGTAATAGCCGCCCATGACGCCCTGAAGTTCCGGGAATTCACCGACCATACCGGTCGTCAGATCAGCTTTAGAAAGCAGGCCTGCGCGCTTTGCCTGTTCGATCTGCTCTCCGCTCAGGCCCATGGCCGCAGCGACAGTTCCGGCAAGATCGGAAATCCGCTTGGCACGCTCGCCCTGCGTTCCCAGCTTCGCATGGAAGGTCACGGCATCGAGGGCTGCCACGCGGTCCGCGAGCTTTGTTTTGCGATCCAGATCCCAGAAGTGGCGGGCATCGGCGAAACGGGCACGCAGAACGCGCTCGTTTCCGGCGATCGTCAGCTTGCCGCCGTCCTTGAACGGCAGGTTGGCGACGAAAGCGAAGAACGGCGCGGCCTTGCCGTCTGCACTGCGCAGGGCAAAGTAGCGCTGATTGATGCGCATCGAAACCTGCATGACTTCGGCGGGGAGGTCCATGAATGCATCGTCGATGCGGCCCAGAAGCGGAACCGGATATTCGACCAGACCGGCGACTTCATCGACCAGTCCTTCATCTTCCACAACCGTAATGCCCCGCTGTTCAGCCAGACGGTGAACACCGGTACGGATCATGTCGCGTCGCTTGTCCGCGTCAACGATGACGGAGCGTGTTTCCAGCTCTTCCAGCCATTGATCTCCCGAACGGACTTCAAATCCGCCGGGCGCTAGAAAGCGATGGCCTTCGGACAGGTTGGAGGATTTCAGGCCGTGAGCATCGTCCCCATCGCGGGCGAGCGAGAAGGGAACGACCTTGCCATCAAGCAGGCAGGTGATGCGACGAAGCGGGCGCACCCATGAGAAGTTCGAGCCGGCACCCCAGCGCATGGACTTGGCCCAGGGGAACTTCCACAGAAGGTCCGGCACAGCTTCAGCCACTCGGCTTTCCGCGCTTACCGGATCAAGCTGCTTGTTGAGAACCCAGAAGCCGTTTTCCAGCGTCAGTTCATCAGCCGTCACGCCATGCTTGCGGGTAAAGCCTTCCAGAGCCTTCTCCGGAGCGCCTTCGCGGGGGCCACGCTCGGAGACGGTGCGAGCCGGGATTTCGGCGTCGACATTCAAAACGGTCGCAATGCGGCGGGTACCGTAGAACGTCTGAACATCGGACGGGTTAAGGCCACCGAGGGCCTTGATCAGAAGGGCACCGAGTTCGCTGGCGGCCTTGGGCTGCATGCCGGCCGGGATTTCCTCGCAGAACAGTTCAAGCAACAGTTCAGCCATTGGACGTCTCCTCCTCGCCAGCAAGCCACGCTTCACAGGAGGCTTTCGCCAGCGTCCGGACGCGTCCGATATAGGATGCGCGTTCAGAGACGGAAATCACGCCGCGGGCATCCAGAAGATTGAAAAAATGGGAAGCCTTCAGGCACTGATCGAATGCAGGCTGTGCGACGCCAGCTTCTGCCAGACGGATGGACTCTTTTTCCGCATCGTTGAAATGCGTGAGCAGCATCTGCGTGTCGGCCAGTTCGAAGTTGTGACGGGAATAGTCGCGTTCGGCACGCAGGAACACGTCCCCGTACTTCAGGCCCTTGCCGTTGAAGTCCAGGTCGTAAACGTTCTCAACGCCCTGAACATACATGGCCAGCCGTTCCAGCCCGTAAGTCAGTTCGGTAGAAGGCATGACGGTCGGGATACCGCCAACCTGCTGGAAATACGTGAACTGCGTGACTTCCATGCCGTCACACCAGACTTCCCAACCCAGACCCCAGGCGCCGATCGTCGGGTTTTCCCAATCGTCTTCCACGAATCGGATATCGTGCTTTTCGGGATCAATCCCGATGGCGCGATAGCTCTCCAGAAGCAGATTCTGGCTCTCTTCCGGGGTTGGCTTCAGCAGGACCTGATACTGGTAATAGTGCTGGAGGCGGTTCGGGTTCTGGCCGTAACGACCGTCCGACGGGCGGCGGCAGGGCTGCACATAGGCCGCAGCCCATGGCTTCGAGCCCAGAGCGCGCAAGGTCGTATGAGGGGAGAGCGTTCCGGCTCCGACTTCTGTGTCATAGGGCTGCAGGATGGCGCAGCCCTTTTCAGACCAGAATTGATGAAGGCGCAGGATCAGGTCCTGAAAGCTGAGCGGCCGGGTCGCAGACAATTCAATAGGCTCCGGTTGGCAAAATTGGCGGTTACCTTACAGCCTGAGGTCCATAACCGGAAGTGAGCGGGGTTATTGGACTGCTAGATCGTTGAAAATTCGCTGCCAGCCTTATCAAACGCCGCTTTACCGCCGCGCTGGCGCTTATTCCGGTTGTTACTTTCAGCACGAAGGCATGTCTTCTGTCTGAGCCGCAAGAGTGGAGAAGGTCGAATATACATCCGCAGCAATTTCGTTCAGGGCGAAGCTTCGGCCATCACATGATTCGACGTGGCTTGCCGCGCCCTGGATGCAGCCGTGACATCGCTGATGTCCTCGTCAAATGGACGAATCGCTATGACACGGGAATGGCTGGAAAGGCGTGGGTAGACCAAGCATGAAACTAAAGATCAGACACTGTGTTTGACTGCATGATATGCAGGTCGTCGTGAGCCTTAAAAGCAGTCAGGTGCGTTACGTCTAATTTAGTAGCAGGCTTGATGGAGCTGCAGGTCGATCCCTTGTCGATTGAGCGCTGGTGCCTCATATGATGGGGGAGAACGTAACTTCTTCGTCTGGAAGGATCAAAGACGATGAACAACGAAGAACGCGAAGTCATTTCCCGCTTTATCGGCCGTGTTGGTGGTGCGCAGCAGGGAGGTGGCTTCAGCCAGCAGCAGATGCCAGCTCTTCCGCCGATCGACCCCGAGGCTGATCGCTTCATTGCTGATAACTTCCAGAAATATCCGGAAGCCCGTTATCGCGTGACGCAGATGGCGGTTGTGCAGGAAGCAGCTCTTGCTCAGGCGCAGAATCGTATCCGTCAGCTGGAATTTCAGCTTCAGCAGGCGCAACAGCAGCTTCAGCAGGCTCAGCAGAGCCGTCCTTCCGGAAGTGGCGGACTGTTCGGTGGTCTGTTTGGCGGTGGCAATAACAACCGCCAGCAGGCTTCTGCTCCGCCTCCGGGCTGGGGAGCTCAAGGTGGTGCCATGCCTCCGCCAAACTTCCAGCCGCAGCAGCAGTATGGTTATCCGCCAGGATATCAGCCTGGCATGTTCCAGCGCGGTGGATCGGGCTTCCTTGGCTCCGCTCTGACGACGGCTGCGGGTGTGGCTGGCGGCATGATGGCAGCAAATGCGCTTGAAGGTCTGTTCAGCGACCATCACTCCGGTGGGGACGCCGGTGCTTTTGGTGGCGGTGGCGAAACCATCATCAACAACAACTATGGTGATGCTGGCTCCGATCCTTTTGGCGGTGCAGGCACGGATGCAGGTGGCGGCTTCACTGATTCCGATTTTGGCGGCGGCGGAGGAGACTTCGGCGGTGGCGGAGACGGTGGTGGCTTCGACGACATGTTCTAAAGGCGCAGCATGTTACGCCTGATAGAACTTCTATCCAAAAAACCCGCCGGGCTTTGTCCCGGCGGGTTTTTTGCTGTTTGCCAACCCGAATGCCTATGCTGCGTTTGTTTCTGTAACGAGATTTTCCACTATTTTCAGGGGCTGTCCGATGAGCACCAATGATTTTCGCGACCTAGTGGCCTTCAAGGATCTGGAAGAGGGACAGATTGCCTCTTTTTCCATTGAGGGGACTTCGGTTGTTCTGGTGAAGGACGGCGAGGAGGTGCATGCCTTGGGTGGCAAGTGCCCCCATAAGGAAGCGCCGATGGAGCAGGGCGCGTTCTGCAAGACTGAAAAAGGCAGCGTGTTAGTCTGTCCTTGGCATAAGGCGGTTTTCGATGCCGTTGACGGCAGTCTCGTAGAGCCGCTCGCTCTTGAGCCCCTGCCACGGTATCCGGTGGAAATTGTTGACGGCCGTGTGTTGGTCGGCACCAGCCCCATGAAACGGGATGTGCCATCAGCGCGTCAGGAGGATGAAACAGTCCTGATTCTCGGCGCCGGTGCAGCAGGCCTGATGGCTGCGGTGACACTCCGTCAGGAGGGATTTGCCGGGAAAATCACGATGGTGACGGAAGAAAAGCACCGTCCATATGACCGGACGGCCCTGAGTAAGACCGTATTGCTGAGCGAGCCGGAGAAAGCGCACGCTCCTTCGCTGCGAAGCGAATCTTTTTATGGCCAGCATCGTATTGGTCTGAAGCACGCAACAATTCAGACCTTCGATTCCGCTACCAAGACGGCTGAATTATCAGACGGAACGAGTTTGTCTGGCGATCATGTTCTGATCGCAACGGGCGCGCGGTCCAAGCGCTTGGACATTCCTGGCGCAGATCTGAAGCGCGTCTTTACGCTTCACAGAGAGCAGGATGCGGAAGACATTGCCCGGGTTATTGACCCGGATCAGGCCGTAACGATCATCGGTGCGAGTTTCATAGGCCTGGAAGTGGCTTCCTGCCTGCGACAGCGCGGTGTGGGAGTGACTGTCATTGCCTCCACAGACGTGCCGATGGAAAAACACTTTGGTCGAGAGATTGGAACGCGTCTGCGCCAGTTACACGAAGAAAATGGTGTGGCGTTCATTTCCGACGCAAAAGTCGTGAAAATTTACGGAGAGAAAAAGGCCGAAGGCGTGGAGTTGGAAGATGGCATGAAGCTGCCAGCATCCTTCATTCTGGCTGGCATCGGCGTGATGCCTGCAACCGGATTTGTGCAAGGCCTGGACCGGGATGAGGACGGCGCCATCGTTGTCGATCATCTGATGCGGGCAGCGCCCGGTGTTTACGCTGCAGGGGATGCGTCTGCCATCCTGCATGAGGGGAAACCACGGCGAATCGAGCATTGGCGTCATGCGCAGGTGCAGGGACGGATCGCCGCAATGGCCATGATGGGACACGAGACCAGCCATATGCCGACGCCATGGTTCTGGACGCAGCAGTTTGGCAAGAAGATCGAATTGCTGGGTTGGGGCGAGAGCTTCGATAACGTCAGCCTTGAAGGGAATATCAAGGGCTTCAGCTTCCTTGCGACCTATCTTAAGGACGGAAAGCCCGTTGCGCTGGCGGGCGCGGGTCATGCGTATGACATGGCCAGAGCCGCCGTCGATTTCGAAGGTTTTGTGCAGGAAAAGGTCTGAACCGCGCACGAAGCTTGACATGAGCGGGCCGTCCCGGCTTCCTGCGCCCACTTATCCGCCAGGACGTTGAAGAGGCCCGACATGCATCCATACCGCACCCATGACTGTAGCGCCCTGCGTGAACAGGACGCCGGCCAGACCGTCCGCCTGTCCGGCTGGGTGCACAGCAAGCGCGACCATGGTGGCCTGCTGTTCATCGATGTGCGTGACCATTATGGTGTCACGCAGGTTGTTATTCCGGCTGGCACGGACCTGCTGGAAAAGGCCGAGCGCCTTCGCGTTGAGAGCGTCATTACCGTCACCGGCAAGGTTGTGGTTCGTCAGGGTTCCCAGCGGAACCCGAACCTGCCGACGGGTGACATCGAAGTTCTTGCAGAAGAACTCGAAGTGCGTTCCAACGCCGCTGTTCTACCATTTCAGGTGGCCGGTCAGGAGAACTATCCTGAAGAACTGCGCCTGAAGTACCGCTACATCGACCTCCGTCGCGAGAAGATGCACCAGAACATCATGCTGCGTAGCCGGGTCATCACCAGCCTGCGTCAGCGCATGATCGAGCAGGGCTTCACCGAGTTCCAAACCCCGATCCTGACGGCGTCTTCCCCGGAAGGTGCGCGTGACTTCCTCGTGCCGGCACGTCTGCATCCGGGCAAGTTCTACGCGCTTCCGCAGGCCCCGCAGCAGTTCAAGCAGCTTGCGATGGTGGCGGGTTTCGACCGCTACTTCCAGATTGCTCCGTGCTTCCGCGATGAGGCCTCACGCGCTGATCGTAGCCCTGGCGAGTTCTATCAGCTCGATTTCGAGATGTCCTTCGTCACGCAGGAAGACGTCTTCACGGTTCTGGAGCCGGTTCTGGCTGGCGTGTTCAACGAATTCACGCCGGAAGGCTGGAAGATCACGGACGGCGCATTCCCGCGCATTCCGTATGCTGATGCCATGCGCGACTACGGCTCCGACAAGCCGGATCTGCGTAACCCGCTGATCATCAAGGACGTAACGGATGCTTTCCGGGACTCCGGTTTTGGTCTTTTCGCCAAGATCGCAGCTTCTGGCGGTCAGATCCGTGCAATTTCGGCACCGGGTGCGGGCGATCGTCCGCGTGGTTTCTTTGATAAGCTGAACACCTGGGCGCGTGAGAGTGGCGCAGGTGGTCTGGGCTACATTATTTTCGAGGCAGAAGGCGGTAAGGGCCCGATTGCCAAGAACCTTGAAGCTGAGCGCGTCGAGAGCATCCGCGAGATCTGCGGCCTGAAGGCTGGCGATGCCGTGTTCTTTGCTGCGGGCAAGGGTGACGAAGTTGCCAAGTTCTCCGGCGTTGTTCGTACCAAGGTGGCAACGGAGCTGGACCTGATCGAGAAGAACGCGTTCCGCTTCTGCTGGGTTGTGGACTTCCCGATGTTCGAGCTCAACGAAGAGACGGGCAAGGTGGACTTCTCCCACAACCCGTTCTCCATGCCGCAGGGTGGTCTGGAAGCGCTGAATACGCAGGACCCGCTGACGATCAACGCCTACCAGTACGATATCGTCTGCAACGGCGTGGAACTGTCTTCCGGCGCAATTCGGAACCATCTGCCGGAAGTCATGCTGCGCGCTTTCGAAATCGCAGGCTATGGCCCGGAAGTTGTGGAAGAGCGCTTTGGTGGCATGCTGAACGCCTTCCGCTACGGCGCTCCGCCGCACGGTGGTGCTGCTCCGGGTGTGGACCGTATCGTGATGTTGCTGGCTGATGAGCCGAACATCCGTGAGGTCATTCTTTTCCCGCTGAACCAGAGCGGCGAAGACCTGATGATGGAAGCCCCGGCCCCGGTCGAGCCAGCCCGCCTAAAGGAACTGCATCTGGCGCTGGATCTGCCGAAGCCAAAGCCTGCTGTCACGAAGTAACATATTCGAGCCTGACGTCTGAAAAAGCCGGTACTCCCGAAGGGGTACCGGCTTTTCTTTTGTCTGCGCTCCGAAAAACTCAGGCGCATCATGATAGTCTGCCTTTCCGGCTGAACTTCGGAAGGTCTGTTGTCTATGCCCGTTCGCCCGACTGTCTCTTTTGGCAGGCGCCTGTATCTGGGAGCAGAGTTCCTAGCGCTTTACGGCGGTGGCCCTTTGCTCATTCTGTCCCTTCGCCGGGCCGGGTTGTTGTTCGGCCTGCTCTGGGTTGCCGCGCTTCTGGCTTTCGTCTCGCTCAGACACCAGAAATCAGAGGTCCATGATTTTCCGGGAGAAGCACGCAGAATTTTACTGCGTTTCACAGCTCTCGCTCCGCTGATCGTGCTGCTGACATGGTGGGTCTGGCCAGACGTGTTTCTAAGCCTGCCGAGGCAAAAGCCGCTGTTCTGGCTGCTGGTCATGGTGCTCTATCCCATTCTGTCCGTCTGGCCACAGGAGGTTCTGTACCGGGCGTTTCTGTTCTCCCGATACGACTCTTTGTTCCGTATTGCGCCAGTGACGATTGCGGCCAGTGCCGTGGCATTCGGCTTTGCGCATATTCTGTTTCTGAACTGGATTGCCGTTGGCATGACGCTCATAGGGGGAGAGCTGTTTGCCAGCGATTACAGTCGGCACCGTTCGCTCACCCTGACCTGCTTTGAACACAGCCTGTACGGATGTCTCATTTTCACGGTGGGGTTAGGGCGGTTTTTCTACACGGGTGTAGCGTGGCATCAGTGATAAATGGAAATCTTACTATCCCATGATGTCTATATTGAGCATGACGAGCAGAGCTTATCGTAAGAGCAAGGTTTCAGGGGGAGCTGCTGCTTTCCTGACCTCTTAACGGAGCAGATTCATGGCCAGATTTACGACATCCGACGGGGCAGAGATTTATTTCAAGGACTGGGGCACCGGAAAGCCCGTTCTGTTCAGCCATGGCTGGCCGCTGAGTTCAGACATGTGGGACTCACAGATGCTGTTTCTGGCACAGAACGGATACCGTGTGATTGCCTTTGACCGGCGCGGGTTCGGGCGGTCAAGCCAGCCCTGGGATGGCAATACCTATGATCGTTTTGCTGATGATATTGCAGAACTGATCGAAACCCTGGACCTGAGAGATGTGACGCTGGTCGGCTTCTCGATGGGGGGCGGGGATGTCACCCGGTATCTGACGCGCCATGGCAGTGACCGCGTTGCGAAGCTAGTGCTTCTGGGGGCTGTCACGCCTGTTTTCATGAAGCTGAACGATCATTCCGAAGGGGTTGATGCGGCTGTTTTCGATGGCATCATCGAAGGCTTGGTAAAAGACCGGGCCCAGTTCCTGAAAGACTTTGCGGTGCCGTTTTACGGGATCAATCATGGCGCGGAGATTTCTGACGGTGTTCTGGGGCAGACGCAGCAGATTGCTCTTCAGGCGTCCTTGCGGAGCACGATTGAGTGCGTCAAGGCATTCTCCGGGCTGGATTATCGGGAAGACATGAAGCAGATCACCGTCCCGACCCTGATTATTCATGGAGATGATGACCAGATCGTGCCTTTTGAGGCCACAGGCGCCCTGACGGCAAAACTGGTTCCGGGAGCGGTTCTCAAGGTCTATGCCGGTGCGCCGCACGGTTTTGCGGTCACCCATGGCAATCAACTGAACGCGGATCTGCTGTCTTTTCTGCAATTCTGATCAGAAAGACCCCGGCCAGACACAGGTCGGGGTGTTTTTTTGCTCAATGCTGTGCTGCGTCAGCATAAAATGGATAGTCGGTATATCCCCGTGCATCGCCGCCATAGAATGTAGAGCGATCATAGGAATTCAGCGGCCAGTTCTGACGCAAACGCTCGACCAGATCCGGGTTTGCAAGGAATGAGCGACCAAAGGCGATCAGATCCGCCTGTCCAGAAGCCAGCAGGGCTTCGGCGCTTTGTCGCTCAAATCCGCCCGCGGCAATGATGGTGCGGGAAAAGACCTGCCGAAGTGTCCCGGCATCTACAGGGTCAGGTTCTGCATCGCCCCCGATGCGGGGTTGTACGACATGGAGATACCCAGCGCCTAGACGATCCAGTTCAGACGCCACATAGCGGAACGTTGCCGGGCGGTTGCTGTCTGCCATGGTTCCATAGCGCCCGCTTGGAGTTACTCGTACGCCAACCCGGTCCGGTCCCCAGACGGTCATTGCAGCCTGAGTAACCTCCAGCAGGAAACGGGCGCGATTTTCAAGTGAGCCGCCATAATCGTCTGTGCGCGTGTTGCTGCCATCCTGAAGGAACTGATCCGGCAGATATCCATTTGCACCATGGATTTCCACGCCATCAAAGCCGGCTTTCAGTGCGCGTTCGGCAGCCTGTTCGTAATTCTTGATGATCCCGGGAATTTCATCCCGATCAAGCGCGCGTGGCATATCGTAGGGCACGGTCCCCGTGAGCGTCCAGGCGTCTCCATCGGCGCGAATGGCTGAAGGGGCAATGGGAGCAACACCACCCGGCTGAAGGATGCGTGCGGACTGACGGCCAACATGCCAGAGCTGAAGAACCATTCTGCCGCCCTTGGCATGAACGGCATCCGTAATGTGCTTCCATCCCGGAATCTGGCTGTCATCGTAAATTCCGGCTGCGCGCTCAAATCCATATCCGGTGAGGGAGACGGGGGACGCCTCCGAAATCAGCAGGCCGCCTTCCGTTGCGCGCTGGCTGTAATAGGTGCGCATCAGATCATTCGGCAGGTTACCCTCACTGGACCGCATACGGGTGAGTGGTGCCATAACAACCCGATGGGTCAGTCGCGTGGGACCGACGAAGCGTGGTGTGAAGAGAAGCGTCGTCATGCTGATGGTGTTCCGTTGTCTCAAAAGGATGTCCGGTATGGATGCGTCCTGTGACAGGCAGAATGGTTATTCTCTAATAATATGCGTAGATTAGTTTTTCAGATATTTATTATTCTTAAAGGGAATAAATATGGATCGTCTTCAAGCCATGACGGTGTTCGTAAAGGTGGTGGAGGTCGGATCTTTTTCAGGGGCTGCCCGCCTGCTGAACGTCGGTCAGCCATCGGTTTCCAAAGTCATCGCACAGCTTGAAGCCCATTTGGGCACAGCGCTTCTCTTACGGTCCACGCACGGTCTCACCCCAACGGATGCCGGGCAGCGCTACTACGAGCGTGCAGCCAGAATTATCGAAGATGCCAGAGAAGCGGACAGTTTGGCCCGGGGAAGCGGCAAGGAACTGTCAGGGCGCTTGCGGATCGCCATTCCCACCACATTCGGGCGTATCCATCTGGTGCCACAGCTTGGGCAGTTCACCGCACGATATCCCGGGCTCGAGCTTGACGTTCAAATGGATGACCGGCGCGTAGACCTGATTTCGGAAGGGATCGACATGGCCGTCAGGATTGGCCGTCCTGAAGATACAGCCGTGATTGGCCGACGTCTGGCGCGCGGGCGCCGATCCGTTATGGCAAGCCCTGCATATCTGGAAAAATTTGCTGCACCATCAGCCCCGGCAGATTTGGAAAACCATCAGATGGTTCTCTATGCACAGGGCCGACAGCTCCGAGCCGCTTTTACGAGGGACAACGATAGTCAGGAGGTTTCTCTACGGTCCGGGCTTCGTCTGAGTGCTGCGGAGGGAATTCGGGCTGCTGTTCTTTCAGGGCAGGGCATGACCATTGCGGCAGACTGGATGTTTGCACCGGAACTGGCAGCCGGACATGTTCAACGGTGTCTGCCTGACTGGTCTTTGGAGGCGGTAGAGCTCTGGCTGTTATTTCCTGCGGGACGGATGGTCAGTGCCAAAGTGCGAGCCATGGCAGATTTTGTAACTGAAATTGTTGACGGTCTTCAGAAGGCGGAGCCCTGATCTAGGGGCAGCGAGAGAATTGTTACAGAGCGCAGCAGAGAATCTTTTTTCCGCCACAACTCCGCCTGATCACTGCCTTGTGAGGGCAGCAAGGTGCACTCCTACGCAGCGCCTTTTGTAAAAGGAGTGAGACGTTATGTTGAAACATCTGTCGGGCTTGCTCGCCGTGTCGGCGCTTTTTGTCGGAGCTATGGCTCTGCCACCCATTAGTGGAACGGCCCATGCCCAGTTCGTTCCTTATCAGGGGCCATATCGCCAGACGCCGCCCCCTCCGCCACATCCCCCCAATGAGAGAATTCCACCGCATGCACGCACGATGCAGTGGATCCCAGGACAGTGGAAATGGGTCGGAAACGGCTATCAGTGGGTGCCAGGCCATCTGGCCCGGGTGCAAGCCCACAGGCCGCCACCATACTCACCGCGGGGTTAAAACCGAAAAGCCGCTCCTTGAAAGGGAGCGGCTTTTTTTGTGGCTTACCGGAGGGTTACAATCACCGGAACATGGTCTGAAGCTTTTTCAGCCGAACGCTCGTCACGGTCGATCGTGAACGAGACAAGCCGTTCGGCGACGCGTGGGGAGAGCAGGGCGTGGTCAATGCGCAAGCCTGAGTTCCGTTGGAATGCGGCGGCCTGATAGTCCCAGAATGTGTAGTGACGACCCGTTGGGTGAATAGCGCGTAAAGCGTCTGTCAGGCCAAGCCATTGCAGGCGGTGGAAGGCTGCGCGGGTTTCCGGTCGCACCAGCGCATCAGTAGGCGACAGAGCCTTGGGCGCGAGATCTTCATCTGTGGGGCAGACGTTATAATCTCCGATGAAGGCGAATGACTTTTCGCTTTCCAGAAACTCTTTCCCCCGGACCGCAAGAGCCTCAAAGAACGCGAGTTTTTTGCTGTAGCCATCTTCTCCGCCGGAGTTTCCGTTGGGAAGGTAGAGGTTACCAATCGTCAGACCATCAAGCTCACATTCAATATAACGAGCCGTGGGGTCATCGAAGCCGGGCAGGGTGTGCGTTGTAACGTCAAATGGGCGGCGGCCAATGAACGCTACGCCATTGTAAGCTTTCTGGCCTGTCGTGGCGACGTGATAGCCTGCGTCCTTGAAAACCGCCGGGAACTGGCTGTCTTCACATTTGATTTCCTGAAGGCAGAGCAGGTCGCACTCCGGATGACGCTCCAGCCAGTCCTGAACGAGATGCGCGCGGGCGCGGATGGAATTGATGTTCCAGCTTGCGAAGGTAAAGGACATTCGATCAGGCCAGCGAGAAGCTTGTGCCGCAGCCGCAGGCTGAGGCTGCGTTGGGGTTCGTGACCGTGAAGTGCGCGCCCATCAGCTTGTCCACGAATTCCAGTTCAGCGCCTTCAAGCAGATCGAGGCTGGTTTCATCGACATAAACGGTCGCGCCATCGCGTTGGATCAGAACGTCATCATCGTTCTTCGTGCGATCCAGCTTGAACTGGTATTGGAAGCCATTGCAGCCTCCCGCCAGAACAGCCACGCGCAAAGCCAGCCCTTCGGGTTCCGGCTGGGCGGAAATGATTTCCACGATCCGTGCTGCCGCACTGGCCGACATGGTGAAGGAAGGGGTTTCGGACATTGCTCGTTCCCGGTTTCTGGAGGTCTGCTGAAAGGCAGGACGGTTCTGGTCCTGATTATATGGTCAGACTGGGGTCAGGGGCAAAGGGGTAGAGTTGCGCTGAAGGGAGCCTGTCGTAGAATGACGCGTTTGATCCAGCAATTAGAGTGCTTTCCGCGCCTAAGGATCATCAGGGGAGTGTGTTGATGCCTGCCATCTATGCGGTTCAGGAAAAAGGTGCGCGAGGCCGACTCTACCCGGAGACAGAAAGCCCTGTCCGTTCTCCATGGCAGCGGGACCGGGATCGCGTCCTGCATTCCGCCGGCTTCCGGACGCTTCAGTACAAGACGCAGGTGTTTATTAATCATGAAGGTGATTTCTTTCGCACCCGTCTGACCCATTCCCTGGAAGTTGCCCAGATTGCCCGTTCGATTGCCCGAAGCCTCGACCTGAATGAGGACCTGACAGAAGCGCTCGCGCTAGCCCATGACATGGGTCACACGCCGTTTGGGCATGCTGGAGAGGATGCGCTGGCCCTTGCCATGCAGGATTGGGGTGGTTTCGATCATAACACGCAGTCCCTTCGCCTCGTGACGTCGCTTGAGACGCGCTACCACGCTTTCGATGGCCTGAACCTGACATGGGAAACGCTGGAAGGGCTGGCGAAGCACAACGGCCCGGTTAAGCGCCCAACGCCTTATCTGGCTGAATATGATGCGCGTCATCATCTTGATCTCAGCAGCTACGCGTCAGCCGAAGCGCAGGTTGCAGCCATGTCGGATGATATAGCCTATCATGGGCACGATCTGGATGACGGGCTGAGAGCCGGTCTTCTCACGTTCGACGACATTGAAGATCTTCCCCTGGTGGGTGATGCGCTTCGGGCGTCGCGTGAGATGGAGCGTCGCACGGGTCGCGAAGCGATGGATCAGGCGCAACGTGTCCGTCATGAGACAATCCGCGTGGTGATCAACGCCCTTGCGACGGATCTCACGGATCAGACGCGCCGCAATCTTGAGGCTCTTGATCCGCAGTCCGCAGATGACATTCGCCATGCCGATCATGCGGTTGTGGCGTTCAGTCCCGAGATGCGGGAAAAGAACAAGGCTATCCGCAAATTTCTTTATGCCCGCATGTATCGCCACTGGCGGGTTAATCGCATGGCGCGTAAAGCGAAGATCGCGCTGGCTGAAATCTTTACGATCCTTTCAGAAGAGCCCGGCCTTCTGCCAGACCCGCTCAAGGATCGTGCCAAGGCCGCAGATGACATGGAACGACGGCGTCTGGTGGCCAATTATATCGCCGGAATGACCGATCGTTTCGCGATGGAAGAACATCGACGGTTGACGGACCTCTCCGTGCTGGGCTGATAAAGCCCCTCCAAGACGATACAGGTTACAGGAATCGAGCTGAAATGGTCGCTGCACCCACTGCCCATACGACTGACTGCCTTTTTGCCCGCGCCAGAGACCAGGTGTGCGAGGCGCTGCGGTCCGTTGTCCCCGGCCTGCCGGAAGAGGTGGTGCAGCGCGTTGAAGTGACGCCGCCGCGTGACCCGTCCCATGGCCATATGGCGACCAATGCTGCTTTGCTGGCCGCAAAGCCCGCCAAGCGCAAGCCAGCGGAGATTGCGGCAGAACTGGTGCAGAAACTCGCCGACCTGCCAGACATAGATCATGCTGAAGCCGCCGGTCCTGGCTTCGTGAACATGACGCTGAAGCCATATGTCTTGCAGGGTGTGGCGAAGGCTGTTCTGGAGGCCGGTGAAGCCTTCGGTCGTTCCTCGATCGGGCAGGGAACACGCGTCAATGTTGAATACGTCTCCGCCAATCCGACTGGCCCAATGCACGTGGGTCATTGTCGTGGCGCTGTGGTGGGGGATGCGCTTGCAAACCTGATGCAGGCGGCAGGCTACAAGGTCACGCGCGAATATTACATCAATGACGCCGGAACGCAGGTTGTTGCCCTGACGTGGGCAACTTACTGGCGTTACCTGCAGGTTATCGGCACGGACATCGATGCTGACACGTTCAGCCCGCTGACGCCGAATGGTTTGCAGTATCAGGGTGACTATCTGATCCCGGTTGCCAAGAGCATTGCTGAAAAGCATGGTCGCGCTCTCGCCAATGATGATGGCAGCCCGGCTGATCCGTCTGTCTGGTTCGATATCATTCGCGCTGAAACGCTGGTGCAGATGATGGCCGCAATCCGCGAGGATCTGGAAGGGCTGGGCATCTCCCATGAAGTCTTCGCCAGTGAAGCGGAAACGCTGGCGAGTGGACGGGTTGATGCTGCGATTGCCAAGCTGGAAAGTAAGGGCCTGCTTTACGAAGGCGTGCTTGAGCCACCCAAGGGCAAGACCCCCGAAGACTGGGAGCCGCGTCCGCAAACCCTGTTCCGCTCTACGGATTTCGGGGATGATCAGGATCGTGCGCTTCGCAAATCTGACGGCACCAACACCTATTTCGCCAATGACATCGGATATCACGCTCAAAAGGCTGAGAACTCAGACGTTCTGATCGATGTGCTGGGTGCGGATCACGGCGGTTACGTTTCCCGCATGCGCGCTGCAATTTCGGCGCTGACGGATGGCAAGACCGGCTTTGAAGTCGTGATGTGCCAGATTGTGCGCGTTGTGAAGAATGGCGAGCCCGTCCGTATGTCCAAGCGTGCGGGCACGTTCGTGACGCTGCGCGATCTGCTGGATGAAGTCGGACGTGATGCCGTGCGCTTCACGATGCTGACCCGTAAGGCCGATGCGCAGATGGAATTCGATCTGGATGCCGTTGTTGCCCAGACGCGTGATAACCCGGTGTTTTACGTTCAGTATGCTCACGCCCGCTGCCGCTCGGTTCTGCGTTCAGCAGAAGCGATGTTTGGTGCTGCATCCGTGACGCCTGAAGCGCTGGCAACTGTTGATCTTTCCGGTCTGTCGTCAGACGTGGAACTGGCCGTTCTGCACCGTATCGCGTCTTTCCCACGTTCTGTCGAAGCGGCTGCTGCAGCGCGTGAACCGCATCGGATTGCAACGTATTGCATTGATCTGGCGTCTGATTTCCACACACTGTGGAATCGTGGACGCGAAGACACGACCCTGCGCTTTCTGCATGAGAACGATCGTGAGACGAGCCTGGCAAAGCTGGCGCTTGTTTCTGCGATTGCCGGCACCCTGCGTTGCGCACTGACCATTCTTGGCGTTGTGCCAGTGGAGGAAATGCGATGAGCCCTGACAGCGAGAATGATCGCGATTTCCGGGATCCGGGTGATTACGGCGCGGGACCTTCTTCTCCCCGCCCGTCGTCTGCCCCGCGTGCGGAGCGTGAGCGCCTGAGCAACGACTACGATGATGACGCCCCACCGCGTCGTCGTGCGGCGGCAGCGCCGGAGACTGCGAGCCGCGCCGGTGGCGTTGCGTCCCTTCTTGGCAGTGATCCGGCGACGCGAAAGCTTGTCGGTGGCGCTATCGGCATCGGCGCCGTGTTGCTGCTCGCTGTCGGAGGATGGTCTCTGACAGGAGGCCATCACGGCGGAATTCCCATTATCGGCCCACCGCCAGGCCCTGTGAAAGATGTTCCAACCGATCCGGGAGGAATGCAGATCATGGGCAGTGATAGCGGCGATACGGATCTGACAGGCAACGGGGAAGCGCATCTGGCTCCGGGACCGGAACAGCCGGACGCGAAGGCGCTGGCTCGTCAATATGGTGTGCAGCCAGGGACGCCTCCTGCGGCTCAGCCGGACAAGCCCGCAGCGCCCGCTGACGCTACGCCTCCTGACGGTGCGGCTCCGGCTGCTCCAGATGCTGCAGCAGGCCAGGACAAGGCTGTCGCTGAACCGTCGGCTGTGCCTCCCGCGGCTCCTGAAAGCAAAGATGCCGCTTCAGCGCCCGCGGACACCGAGACACCTGAAGACGCTCCAGCACCAAAGCCGGCTCCAGCCGTCAAGCCGCAGCCTAAGGCCCCTGATGCGCCTGTTCACAAGGCTGTTCCGCCCAGGCCTGTGCAGAAGCCCCTTCCGGCGCCTGTTGCTGAGCCAGAAAATGCTGTTCCTCAGCAGAAAACGGCTGCTTCGGCTCCGAAGGCTGAGGCTGGCGGTGCTCGCGAAGTTCAGCTTGCCGCGCTCGACAGTGAAGCCGCAGCGCGCAAGGAGTGGGACACACTGCGCCATCAGGCACCCGGACTGTTCGCAGGTCATTCACCGCTCTTTGAGAAGACTGCTCATGGTGACAAGACGTTTGTGCGGCTGCGTATTGGTGGCTTCGCGGATCTGAAGGCTGCCCGGGCGTATTGCGTGAAGCTGCACGCACAGTCCATCGCCTGCACTCCGGCACAGTTCTGAGAGACCGGGCTTGAGCGAGGTTCTGCATCTGACGCTGGACGGGTTTGAGGGGCCGCTGGATCTGCTCCTTGACCTCGCCCGGTCCCAGAAGGTGGACCTCGCAAAAATCTCCATTCTTCAGCTTGTCGAGCAATATCTGTCCGTTGTGGAGCAGGCCCGCGTGGAGGCGAGGGCATTGCGGCTTGAACTGGCAGCAGACTGGTTGGTGATGGCGGCTTGGCTCGCCTGGTTGAAGTCCAAACTTCTTCTTCCCGCAGAAAATAACGGGGAAGACGCTGAAGAAGCGGTGGAGCAGCTTCAGGAGCGTCTGTTCGAACTGGAACGTATGCGTGCAGCCGCAGCTTGGCTCATGAAACAACCCAGGCTTGGTATGGATGTGTTCCGTCGCGGTGAAGGGGAAGACCATACCGAGATTGACCGTTCGGGTCTGCGAGTAGACCTGTCAGCACTCATTACGGCTTATCTTTCTGCCCGCAGGCGCACGAACCGCAAACGTGTCTATGCGCCACGCACCCGCCGGTACTGGAGCGTGCAGGATGCCTTAGCCCGTCTGCGCCGCATGCTGGGCACAGATGCCGTGGCGGACTGGCAGACGCTGACGTCCCTTCTGCCCGAACATCTGGGGGAAGGGCTGGAAGCTGGGCCGTATGACCGCAACGCCGCTCTTGCGGGAACACTACTCGCAGGGCTGGAAATGGCTAAGGGTGGTGCGGTGGAGCTCCGTCAGCCAGAGGCTTTTGCTGAAATTGAATGGCGGGCAGTTTCGTGATGTCTTCCGATATGGAGCGCGCCTGCCTGCTGGTGGAGGCACTTGTTTTTGCCAGCCCTGAGCCGGTGCGCCTTTCCATCATTGCGGACCTGCTAAGTACACAGGGTCTGAAAATCGCGGTCGCGGAAGCTCTGGACGCCGTGGGAGAGCGTTATGCGACCCATGCTATCGAGCTTGTTGAAGTTGCGGGAGGCTGGCAGTTCCGGACGCGCGCTGAATATGCGTCTGCCCTGACCAAGATCGTGGAAAAACCTCGTCGGCTCAGCCGGGGGGCGATGGAAACGCTGGCAATTATTGCGTATCACCAGCCGTGCACACGGGCAGAAATTGAAGCGATCCGTGGTGTATCCCTGGGGCAGGCTATTCTGGATGCGCTGCTGGAAGATAGTCTGATTGCGCCGAAAGGCCGAAAGGAAGTGCTTGGGCGTCCCGTTCTCTGGGGAACGACACCCATATTTCTGGAGAGTTTCGGACTGCCCGATATCGGGTCATTGCCGAAGCGTGAAGACTTCCTGCTGGACAGGGCTCCCACTGAAGCAGCACCAGATGCGCCTTCACCCGTAGGCGAGACTGACGGGAAGGGCTAGGATTGTTGCATGTTTGACTTCAGTTTCTCTGAAATTGCCCTTTTTGTCGTCGTGGCAATGGTTTTTATTCGGCCGAAAGATCTGCCGGTTGCCATTCGTACACTCTCAAACGGTATCAAGGCGATGCGCCGGATGGCTGGTGAATTCCAGTCTCATATTGATGATATGGTACGGGAAGCGGACCTGTCTGAAGCGCGGGATCAGTTTCGGGACCTGAAGAACTTCAATCTGCGGGACCGCGTCACGAAGGCGATCGACAGCGATAATTCCATTCGCCGTAGTCTGGACATTGATACCAGCGGCGCAGCAGTGTCGTCTTCCAGTGTCAACGATCTGCCACGGGTCCCGGCTCCTCCACCGATGCCTCCATCTTCTTTTGGCGGTGGTGAGAGCCGCCCCTACAACGCGATGGTTCAGGATCAGGCGGAAGAAGAGCTCAATGATGACATTGTGGACGCGCCATCCATCCTTCCACCCGCAACAGCACGGCGCCTGATGCATGAGCGCCCCCGGTGGCGGGCGCCCGATATTCTGCCGCCTGTCCGTGCACTTCATCATGGCCGGCGCGTTGCCATTTCGAGCGCGGAGAAAGACGCATGACGGACTCCGATACGATCCAGGACACCCCGATGCCGTTGCTCGACCATATTGTCGAGCTTCGGCGCCGGCTGATCTGGTCCATTGCAACGTTCGTGATCGCCTTTGTGATCTGCTATCACTATGCGGGCGATATCTACCGGTTTCTTGCAGCGCCTCTCGGCAATATCATGCGAGAGAAGGGTGAACAGCCACATCTGATCTATACGGCGCTTTATGAGGCGTTCTTCACGTATATTCGTGTGGCGGTGTTTGGCGCGACGTGTCTGTCTTTTCCGATGATTGCCATTCAGGCGTGGATTTTCATCGCGCCCGGCCTGTATCGCAGTGAGAAGAAGGCGTTCGCGCCATTCCTCGTTGCAACGCCTGTCATGTTCACCGTCGGTGCCGCGCTGGCCTATTATGTCGTGTTCCCGTTTGCCTGGAAGTTCTTCCTGTCGTTCCAGACATCGGGCAATGGTGGAATGGACATCGAACTTCAGGCCAAGGTGTCTGAATATCTGACGCTCGTGACGAAGATGATCCTCGCATTTGGGATCTGCTTCGAGCTTCCGGTGATCCTGACCTTGCTGGTGCGTGTGGGGCTGATCGGGACGGCACAGCTCAAGAAATTCCGCCGTTATGCGGTGGTGGCATCCTTCGCCGTGGCGGCCGTGATTGCCCCGCCTGATGCCATTACCATGCTGAGCCTCGCCATTCCGCTTGTGGCGCTGTACGAGGTATCCATTCTTGTGGCGCGGCTGGTTGAGCCGAAGCCCGTGACTGACGAAGAAGACTGACGGAGCCCTGAACCATGCATGACCTGAAAGCCCTGCGCGCCGATCCGGCCGCATTTGACGCTGCTCTTGAGCGTCGGGGCCTGTCACCTGTGGGGCAGAAAATCGTCTCCGAAGATGAAGAGCGCCGCGCCGCTCTGGCGGCGCTGCAGGAGGCTCAGGCGACCCGCAAAACGCTGGCCAAGGAGATCGGGCAGGGCAAGCGCACTGGCGCCGATACGTCCGCTCTCGAAGCGCAGGCAGTCGAACTGCGTGACCGGATTACGGGTCTGGAAGAGCGTGCGGCCATCATCGAAAAGAGCATCGACGATGTTCTGGCGTCTCTGCCGAACCAGCTTGACCCGTCCGTGCCGGATGGGAAAAGCGAGGATGAGAACGTCGTCGTTCACTATCGTGGCGAAAAGCGCGAATTCACATTTGAGCCGAAGCAGCATTTCGAGCTGGGTGAAGCTCTTGGCCTGATGGACTTTCCGACGGCGGCCAAGCTGTCCGGGACGCGCTTTGTCGTTCTCCGTGGCGCGCTGGCCCGTCTGGAGCGTGCGCTGGGTCAGTTCATGCTGGACACACATACGACCGAGTTTGGTTACAGCGAAACCAGCGTTCCACTGCTGGTGAATGATGCGGCGATGTACGGCACCGACAAGCTGCCGAAGTTTGCTGAGGATTCCTTCCGTACGGAAGATGGTCGCTGGCTGATCCCGACAGCAGAGGTTCCGCTGACGGCCTCTGTCATGGGTGATATTCTGCCCGCCGATGCGCTGCCGATCCGTTTGACGGCACTGTCTCAGTGTTTCCGCTCAGAGGCTGGGTCTGCGGGCCGTGATGTGCGCGGGATGCTGCGCCAGCATCAGTTTACGAAATGCGAACTCGTTTCCATCGTGAAGCCTGAAGACAGCGATGCCGAACATGAGCGCATGACGCAGGCCGCCGAGACCATTCTGGAGCGCCTTGGCATCACGTTCCGCCGTATTCTGCTGTGTGCGGGCGATACGGGTTTTGGTGCGGCCAAGACGTTCGATCTGGAAGCGTGGATCCCTGGACAGCAGGCCTGGCGCGAGATTTCCTCCTGCTCCAACACCCGTGCATTTCAGGCTCGGCGCATGAAAGCCCGGTATCGCTCCGAGAATGGTCCGGCCTTCGTGAATACGCTGAACGGCTCCGGTCTGGCTGTGGGGCGGACGATGATTGCCGTGATGGAAACCTACCAGAACGAAGATGGCAGCATAACCATTCCTGAAGTTCTGCGTTCCTATATGGGTGGGCTAACCCGTATTGGCTAAGGACTATTGTTAAGATGATAACACGCCGTTTCGCTCTTTCCCTTGTGGCAGGAAGTGCCTTTGTCCAGATGGCAAAAGCCGAGCCTCTGGAAACTTTGAGCGGGACGGTGACGTACCGGGAGCGTATGGCGCTCCCGGCTGGGGCTGTTCTCACAGTTCAGCTTGAAGACATTTCCCGCGCAGATGCCCCCGCGATTACTCTGGCAGAGAGCCGTCAGGATATTCTCCGTCCGGGCCCGATTGCTTACACATTGCGCTACCCCGCATTGAAAAGCGGGTTTCGTTACGCGGTGCGTGCAGAAATTCGTGTGGGTGATACCTTGCTGTTCACCACCGAAGATTTTCATGGGCCTGATCAGCCGAACATTCTGGTTCATCGTGTCTCTGCGCCTGCTGCATCATCCCCTTACGGAACCTGGAGCGTGCAGGCCCTGGACGGCAAACCTTTGGAGCCGACGGCCAGAAAGCCTGTATTAACGCTCAATCAAAACGGTCGCGTTTCGGGGTTTGGTGGCTGTAACAGGCTGATGGGTCATGCCGTGATTAAGGGGAACACAATACGGTTCGCCCCGATGGCGATGACCCGGATGGCCTGTATTGGCTCTGGCATGGGGATCGAAAGTCATTTCGTCAAAAATCTGGAAGACGTGCGCTCCTGGTCTATCGGTCAGAGAGGAGAGCTCACTTTGAATTCACAATCTGGGATCGCCATGATTGTTTTGACTTCGGCAGATATTGATAGTCAAAAATTATGATTGCTACCGAGGTTGGCTGAAATTTCGCCTGATACGAAGTAATCGTGATGCGTAAAGCTATGTCAGATTATTTTTAACTTTATCCTGTGATAAAAATTATTTGCAAATTGATGAAGTTTTTCCGATAGCTGCGGTCTTGTTGATACCTTCTCAATCTGAAGAGCGTGCGTTTCAGGTGCTTGAAGGTACGGTGATGCTTGGGATGAAAAAAATGACTCAACCTACGGAAGAAAATGGGCCAGAGCGGCTCTCACCGGGGCTGGAGCTTGGACGCCGTATCCGTCTTCTTCGGGAAATGGTTGGACTGAATCAGCAGCAGCTTGCAGATCGGGTTGGAATTTCGCGGTCTGCCGTGGCTTTCTGGGAAACCGGGCGCTCCGGCCACGTCGGTAAGCATCTAGGCGCATTGGCTGAGGCCCTCGGGGTGGACGCTGAAGTGCTCTTGACCGGCATGGCGTACAAGGAAATTCAGGAAACGCTGACCCCCGATGAAAGCATGTTCCTGAACCTCTATCGGCAGCTCAGTCCGCTTATCAAGCTGCAGGCCCAGAAATGGGTAGAACGGCGCGTTCGGCAGGCAGAAGACGCCGCAGAAGGTTAAGGTGCTTCGAAGGGCAGGATGTTTCCTGCCCTTCGGAACAGCTTTTCAGCTTCGTTTCCGAGGGAAGCCACCAGGCTTCCCTTTTTTCTTGAAGCCCGGCTTGGCAGGATGGCCTGATTTTCCGGCAAAAGGCTTGTCACTGCGGCCTCTCGGCGTGAACCCGCCGCGCTGCTGCTTCTGGCTTTCGCGCATCCGGCTCTGGGTGCGAAGAACCTGCTCAATCCAGTCATTCAGGATCGACGTGTTGATCTCAGCGTTCTGCTGCGCGGGATAGGCTTCCGGGAAGCGCAATGCCAGCCAGCGCCACGCGACAAGGCGCTTATGGCGCTTTTCTGCCCGTTCCAGCTCTTCGCGGCCGGCCTGCTCTGGATGGGGCAGGCGACCCGTTCCTGGTGGCGGAACCGGGCGACCAGCAGCGTGATCCGCGGCCCAACTCACCAGTCGCTGAATCCCATTGTCCCGCTCATCAATCGGGCACATGGCGTAGGTCCAGCGTGTGGTCAGATCGAGGTTTTCCACGCCTTCCAGGGCGGCAGCAATCTCGAGAGACTGTTCCATGTCCGCCAGGCGGTAGTTTGGATCATCTGGCCGCAGAACAGCGTGCTTGATGCGTGTCAGAACGCCATAGAGGCTGTCGCTGCCGATTTCTTCAGCAACGGCACGCACGATGTCTGAGTCTGGCTGAACCAGTGGACGCAGTTCCGTCACAGGTTCTGGAGGAGCAGCCAGCATGTGGCGAACGAAAGTCGGGCTGCCAGATTCTGCAAGAACGCAGACAAGGCCTTCCTCATGCTTGCCGTAGCGTCCAGCACGCCCACCGATCTGTTTGACCTCCTGCGAGATCAGATCGCGGGTCTGACGCCCATCAAACTTGCGCAGGGCGCTGAAAACAACGCGGCGGATGGAGAGGTTCAATCCCATTCCGATAGCATCTGTCGCAATCAGAATGTCTGCATCGCCATTGTTGAAACGGGCGGCTTCTGCGCGGCGCACTTCCGGGCTGAGGGCGCCATAAACAACAGCCACCCGGCGTCCACGGGCCATAAGCTCGGCCCGCATGTCCAGAACTTCACGCCGTGAAAACGCAATGACCGCATCGCCGACCGTCAATTCGCTGAGATGAACCGTTCCGCCAGCTTTGAGCGGACTTTTTCGTTCGAGATGGATCTCGTCCACCGGATCGTCACAGAGTTCGGCAATCCGTTTGACGAGCGGGATACAGTCCGCAGCGCCAAGAATGTACACATGCCGAGCCGGCACACCCATGATCGCAGCTGTCCATGCGGCACCCCGATCCGGGTCTGCCAGCATCTGGGCCTCATCAATGATGGCGACGTCCACTGGCTTATGGAACGGGCACATTTCGACCGTTGCTGCCAGGTGGCGGGCACCGGGCATTTCAATGCGCTCTTCACCCGTGGCCAGAGATGCGGGAACGCCACGGGTCAGCAGAGCTTCCCGAAATTCATGCGCCAGGAGACGAAGAGGGGCGAGGGCCAGGCCACTTTCTGCATTGGCGAGAGCATTGAGCGCTGTGTAGGACTTTCCCGAATTGGTCGGGCCCGTTACGAGCGTAATGCGGCGCTTGAGAGAACGCGCCGTGCGGAAATGAGCCGCAAAACGATCCAGCGCTGCAACGCGGGCAATGGCAGCATTGCCGACCTTGGTGCCACGTTCCAGCTTTTCCGGACGATCCGGTGTGCCGCTGCGCCACTCGGGAAGGCGTGCACGAAGCTTCTTCAGTTCGTCTGGATCGAAGAAGAACAGCTCGATGCCGTCGTCACGTGTTTCGCGTTTGGCAATGGGAAGACGGTTTTCCGCCACCCACCGCAACGCTTCACGCCGGGAACAATGGAGAATGCCCGGGACTTCTTCAAACCCGGCAAGATTGGCTTCCCACTCTTTCAGGCGTTCGAGCTCACGCTCCCGGCGACGTTCTGCACGAGCCTGAATGTCAGCCTGTTCGCGGGCACGGCGCTCTTCCGCCAGGCGGAGATCGTCTTCGAAGCCAAGGTCAACGCTTCCGAATGCGCTTGCAATACTGCGGGAAAGCTTTTCAAGCTGGCCGCCAGACAGGATCAGGCCGGCATCTGCAAGATCGGCACGAACCTCTTCCAGAACGCTGCGTGGCGAGTCTCCCAGATCCTGCCAGCGTGAGACCAGAACATCCTCTAGCGTGAGGCGCAGAGCCGCAATGTCGGCACGAGGGTCATGCGTGCGGGCGGCAGCTTCCTGTGTATCGGCCTTCGTGACCCAGACTTCACCGGCACGGCGGGCGACATTCATGAGCTGGGACGCCCATGTCTTACGCCGTACGACGCACAGCGCGTCGATCAAGGCCTCGTGGGGGAGGGTAGCTTCATTACCCTCAAGCCGCCGGGCGACCTGCCGAAGCAGCGCTGGCCGCTCACGGGGGGTGATGTCCAGTGGTGTCCCGAAATCGGCTTCAGCCTGGTTCAGGGCCCGTTCGGCGGGAGAGAGGGGGGCGTCGCTCACGGAGTCGTCTGTCATGAAAAGACTTTTGCGTCATTCGGCTATCGGGTTCAACGCAGATGGGTTTTCCGAAACGTGATGATTGCGCTAAAAGGTCCGGCTCTTATCAGGTCCGAGACCTGTTATCCGTGCCACACCGGAGACAGAAACCGATATGTCCACCCCGAGTTTTGCCGCCCCGACTCCTGAGATCGACGAACCCATTACGGGCCTGACGCCGTATGAAGGCCATCCGAAACAGTATCGTCTGGCTGAACCCAGCAAGGAATACGCTCATCTGTATCCTGCAAAGGTTCTGACCGTTCATCACTGGACGGACCGTCTTTTCAGCTTCACCACAACGCGTGATCCGGGCCTGCGGTTCGAGAACGGCCAGTTCGCGATGATTGGCATTGAGGTCGAGGGCAAGCCGCTTCTGCGCGCTTACTCTATCGCATCGGCCAATTATGAAGATCACATGGAGTTTCTCTCCATCGCCGTGCCGGAGGGGCCGCTGACGTCCCGTCTGCGTCATGTGAAAGTGGGCGATACGGTTCTGATCGGTCGCAAGCCGGTGGGGACGCTGCTTCTTGATAACCTGAAGCCGGGTCGTAACCTGTACTTCCTGTCCACAGGCACAGGCCTTGCGCCGTTCATGAGCCTCATCAAGGACCCGGAAGCCTACGAGCGCTATGAGAATGTGATCCTCAGCCACACGGTCCGTATTTCGGGCGAACTGGCTTATGAGAACCACATCCGTCATGAACTGCCGGAGCATGAGTTTCTGGGTGAGTTCGTTGCTGAGAAGCTGAAGTACTACCCGGCTGTGACGCGTGAAGACTATGCCGTTACGGATCGCATCACGAAGCTGATCGAAAGCGGCAAGATCTTCGAGGATCTGGGCATCGACAAGCTCGACCCGGAGCATGATCGCGTCATGATCTGTGGTTCGCCGGAAATGCTTGCGGATACGGAAGCACTTCTGGAGCGTATGGGCTTTGAAGAAGGCAACATGAGCCGTCAGGGTTCGTATGTTGTCGAGAAGGCGTTCGCAGAGCGCTGAGACCAGAGGCACGGAAGGCCGGGATTTATGCAGGAATTCGATCTTTTCGTCATCGGAGCCGGATCGGGCGGGGTACGCTGTGCGCGTATTGCTGCCCAGAACGGCGCGCGCGTCGCGGTTGCGGAGCGTCGTCACTGGGGCGGAACCTGCGTCAATCTCGGCTGCGTGCCGAAGAAGCTGATGGTTTATGCGGCGGAGTATGGCCGCGAGATCGACGATGCCCGCGCTTATGGCTGGGATTTAACTCCGGGACCGCATGACTGGCGCACGCTGATTGATGCCAAGGACCGTGAGATCGAACGCCTGAATGGCATTTACGTCTCAATGCTGAAGAAAGCTGGCGTCGCGCTATTCACGGGCGATGCACGCTTTGTGGATGCGAATACGGTTGAAATCGGTCCGTCTGAGCTTGCTCCGGATGCTGCGGTTCAGACCGTTCGTGCCAAGAACATTGTCATTGCGACGGGTGGTGCACCGACGCGTCTCGATATTCCCGGTGCGGAGCACGCGATTGTTTCGGATGATGCGTTTCATCTGGAGAACCGGCCCGAGCGCGTTGCCATTATTGGCAGCGGCTATATCGGGATTGAATTTGCAGGCATTTTTGCGGGTCTCGGTTCGCAGGTGGACTTCGTTTATCGGCAGGACCTGCCGCTGCGTGGCTTTGACGAGGAAATGCGTCGCCATATCGCAGAGCTGGTGCCACTGAATGGCATCACATCCCATCCGGGCAGCACGCCGGAGCGGATTGAGAAAACATCCGAAGGGTATACCCTTCACGTGAAGGGTGGGAAGGTCATCGAAACCGACTGCGTTTTCATGGCAACCGGGCGCCATCCCAACCTGACATCCCTGCGGCTGGATCTGGCTGGGGTCGAGGTCACAGACGGACGCATTGTCACACGCCTTGAAGATGCAAAGACGAATGTTCCGGGCATTTATGCCATCGGGGATGTGACCGACACTTATAACCTCACGCCGACCGCCATTGCCGAAGGTCATCTTCTGGCGGAGCGTCTATTCGGCGAAACAGGCCGTGAGTGGTCTTTTGGCACGACGCCGAAAGCCGTGTTCTTCAGTCAGCCCCTCGCTTCGGTAGGGCTAACGGAAGAAGAAGCTGCCGAACACCACACGCTCGATATCTATACCTCGTCTTTCACGCCGATGCGCCAGTCGCTGTCTGGTCGTAAGGGCAAGGCGTTCATGAAGTTGGTTGTGGATTCAAAAAGCCAAGTCGTGCTGGGTGCCCATATGATTGGCCCGGATTCACCGGAAATCATCCAGGGGCTGGCCATTGCCGTCACGGCAGGTCTGACCAAGCGCGATCTGGACCGCACGATCGGCCTTCACCCCACAAGTGCGGAGGAGTTCGTGACCATGCGGACGCCAACGCGCCATGTTCCTCCTTCTTCCGACAAACAGAACTGATATTCCGATGGCTCATGACGATCCTTTGCCGCCCCTGAAGATCATGAGCCATTACACAGCAGGGCAGGTGCAGGCGTGAAACTCGGCTGGCTGTTTGCGCCGTCCATCACCTCTGTGATGTTCGCCCTGCGTACGACAATTGCTTCGCTATTGGCTCTGGCCATCGCTCTGTGGATGGAACTAGGTGAGCCGCAATGGGCCGCCATGACGGTCTGGATTGTCGCCCAGAACTCCCGCGGAGAAAGTATCTCCAAGGGCCGCTGGCGTCTGGTCGGTACGGTTGCCGGTATGGTTGCCGCCATCGCTCTGATGGGCATGTTTCCTCAGTATCCCTGGCTCTTTCTTCCTGCCTTGGCGATCTGGGTCGGACTTTGCGCCGGGTTCGCCACACTGACGCATAACTTTCGAGGCTATGCACTCGTTCTTGCCGGCTACACCTGCACGATCATTGCTCTTGGCGCCGTCAAAGAGCCGGACAATGTGTTCAACATCGCCATGGCGCGTGGAACGTACATTTTTCTGGGCGTGATCTGCGAGACGGTTATGGGAATGGTGTTCGTTCCCAATGTGGCAGACCGCGCCCGCGAAGAACTGCGAAAGCGGTTACAGGCTATTCTTACAAAGGCCAGCGGCGCTCTGACGGACGTTCTGAACCAGAAAGCCAACGCCACAGATACGCTCTGTGCCCTCATGGGATCGCTTCAGGCATCAAGCGATCAGATCGAGTTCTCCCGGATCGAAATTCGTAGTCAGGGCAACGAGGTCGAACATGCCTATGTGACGCTGGGCCTCGTGGCGCGTGTTCTGTCGCGCGGGCTGGGGCTCAAGACGCGTATGACGTCTGTGTCTCATATTCCGGAAGCACTTCTCCCATTTCTTCACGATATGGGGGTTGCCCTTGAAGGGCTGCCAGCACGTCTGGAAAGCGACCGTCGCGGCATTGCAGCTCTTGTTCAGACGGAAGCCTTACTGGCTGAATGTCGAGGCCGAATGCAGGCAGTTTTGCCACGCGACGACGAAGATTCCCTGAATGAAGGCATCATTCTGACAGGCGTGGAGGTCATGATTTCGGACCTCTGTGAAACACTGCGTTCCTATCGCGCCAGTGTAGATGGTGCTCCGATTTCTGAGCGTCATCGCCTGACCCGGAACACAGACTGGCGCGCGGCCGTCCGAAACGGAGTGCGGACGATGGCTGCTCTTCTATTCGGGGCATATGTCTGGGAAGTGACAGCGTGGCCGCAAGGGAGTGTATTCCTGACCTTTATCGCTGTGGTCTGCGCGCGTTTTGCCACCTTTGAGAACACGGTTCTGTTGAGTGGCGCATTCTTTTACGGCGCAGTCTGGGCCGCATTGGCGAGTGTTATTCCCGTTTTTGTCGTGATGCCTGTGACGGCCAGCTATGTCTTTTTCTGTCTGACCGTTGGCTTCTTCATGATGTTGGGCGGCCTTGCGACGCGTAATCCTGGCACGGCCGTCATGGCAGCGTCGTATGGTACGTTTTTCCCGTTCCTTCTCGGAATGGATAATCAGGGACGCATGGACGAGATTTCGTGGTTCAACACGACGATCGCCCTGCTGCTTGGTCTTGGAGCCGGCGTTGTAATTTTCCGCGCAGTTCTGCCCTTTACGCCACGTCGGGCGGCTGAGGTGCTACGGTATCAGCTGCGTCGCAGTCTACGGCGTCTGGCGCTTCCAGGCGTCGTCATGGACGAATACGTCTGGATTAATGATGGTACGCAAAGCATGGAGCGTGCCGTCCGATTTGCAGGGTCTCTCGCGAGCGATCGCGCTGAAGAGATGCTGCGTGGGACGCTGTCAGTCATGACTGTTGGGCGAAATGTGTTGATGCTGCGAAAGCTGGCGCAGCATGGCAGTTTGCCAGATACTGCCGTAGCTGCGGTGGATGGTCTGATCCGCAATCTTCTGCGTCGTAAACTGCCGCTCACCCATACAGCCGCAACGATTGAGCCGACACTGACGGAACTTTACGCCCTCGAGCGTGAATCTCAGGACCCGTCCATTCGTCATGATCTCGTGCTGGCGATTGGCTCCCTGCTGATCGTACAGTCAGAACTGCCGACCAGCAGGGCATTTCTCAGGGCAACAACCTGAGTTTCAAGGTCAGGACGCCAGGAATTCCAGCAGGTCTGCATTGACCTGTTCGGCATGGGTGAAGAACAACCCATGCGGAGCACCATCATATTCCCGGAAGATCGATCCCGGGATCAGATCGGCGGCACGCCGACCAGCGATATCAGCTGGAACCGCTGAATCAGCCGTTCCATGGATGATGAGCGTGGGAATGGTGAAAGATTGTAGATCACTGCGGAAATCGGTTTTTCCCCAAGCGTCCACACAGTCGAGCGTCGCCATTGGGCTTGCCATGCTGGCCAGTGTGAAAGACCATTCCAGCACGCCTTCACTGACAGGGTGGTGCAGCATGGTCGTGCCATAAAAGCCCGGCAGAAAGCTCTTCAGGAAGCCGAAGCGATCCTGTCGAATTTCCTGTTTGATGCCATCGAAAACAGAAATATCCACGCCTTCGGGATTGTCCGCAGTTTTCAGAAGAAATGGAACGATGGAGGCCAGAAGCACAGCTTTTGAAATTCTTGAGCGACCATGGCGCGTCAGATAGCGGGCAACTTCGCCACCGCCCATGGAGAAGCCCACGAGGGTCGCATCCCACAGGTCAAGCTGTTCCAGAATGACCGCAAGGTCATCGGCCAGAACATCGTAATTGTAGCAGTTGATGGGGTGGCCTGAGAGACCAAAGCCGCGCCGGTCATAGGTAACGACGCGGTAGCCAGCTTCGACAAGTGCGAGGGTCTGTTTTTCCCACATATCGCCGGTCAGTGGCCAGCCGTGGATCAGAACAACCGGGCGTCCGACGCCCATATCCTTCACATGAAGGCTCGTTCCGTCAGTAGCAGTAATATACGGCATGGAGTCTGCTCCTCATACGATCTGGCTGGATGATACCAGCCGCATCCTGAAGAGCAGAACCCCTGCGCTGAAGATTGGTTTCTTTTACCAGCCGTTGCCGCGCGGAGCGACATAGCCGTTGCCGGTGGCATCACCGAGCTGGCCAGACTGGGTGTTGTTGCTGCCCTGATAGGACGACCCGAATTTGGAGAGGTTGGCACCCGTTACGCTATCGCGTTCCACACCGGCCTCATGGTCCGGATCGGGCCCGTGCTCGAATTCTGTGCTCGGAGCATCCTGATAGCCAGGTGGCAGGGACCGGTGGCCACGGGCACGGAAATGCTCTCCGCCATTGGCCTTCTGTTCAGCGCCCGGCACTTGAGACTGGGTGCTGTTTTGCTGGGGGGCTGTTTCGTAGGGCTGACCGAAAGTTGTGCTCTGAGCCTGAGCCACCCCTCCCAGCAGAGCGGTCGCCAGCAGGGCATGGCAGAAAAAGCGGGAAGAGGGCAGCATGGGATCTGGTCCTGAACCAATCATGGAAATCAACGGCCCCATCACCATATGGAAAGCAGAACCGCATGTTTTTTTATAATCGGTCCGCTTGGGCTGAGGTTCAAGAGTTCTTTTCATCTTGAATGGCGGGAGCAGGAGGAAGCAGTGGAGGATCTCTTTGCGGAAATGCGGGTTCGCGCAGAGCTCGGGAAAGGCGCGGTCTGGCTTCCAGGCTTTGTCGACTCCGTTGCGGACCAGCTCCTGCAGCATATCCATTCTCTCTCCCAGATTTCTCCCTTCCGCTTCATGATGACGCCGGGTGGTCGCTCAATGTCTGTTGCCATGACCAGTTGTGGGGCCTGCGGCTGGCATACTGACAACCGTGGATACCGGTACGTTCGACACGACCCGATGACTGGCCAAGACTGGCCGCAGATGCCGGATATATTTCGTCATATCGCGGTCGCGGCTGCGCAGGAGGCCGGATTTCCAGATTTCACTCCCGTGTCGTGTCTGGTGAACCGCTACGAGCCAGGCGCAAAGATGGGGCTTCATCAGGATCGGGATGAAGATGACCTGGCATCTCCGATTGTGTCCGTTTCTCTGGGGGTTCCGGCCCGATTTGCGTTTGGAGGCTTACTGAAGACTGACCCGGTCAGGCGCTTTGATCTGAGGCATGGAGACGTCATGGTGTGGGGCGGGCCGTCTCGGCTGGCATGGCACGGCGTTTCGCCCGTGCGTGAAACATTCCATCAGCAGACAGGTGCCATGCGTTACAATCTAACTTTTCGCGCTATCAACCCGGCGCTTTTTCAGCCATAAACAGCGCCCCGCAATTCTGTTCACTTCCCGACCCCCGGAGGGCATTCAATGCACCCCTCGACCAAGACCCAGACGTCCGACAACACGATGTCATGGTCTCCTGCAAGCTGGCGTTCCCGTCCGATCGTCCAGGCCCCGTCTTATGAAGACGAAGCTGCGCTTGCTGCTGTCGAGGCTCGTCTGCATCGATATCCTCCGCTGGTTTTTGCGGGTGAAGCCCGCCGCCTGAAGACGCGTCTGGCCGCAGCATCCCGCGGTGAAGCCTTTGTGCTTCAGGGTGGGGCCTGTGCGGAAAGCTTTGACGAGTTTACGGCTGATATCGTCCGCGACACTTTCCGTGTGCTGCTTCAGATGGCTGTGGTTCTGACATTTGCCGCCAAGGTGCCTGTCGTGAAGATCGGCCGTATGGCGGGTCAGTACGCCAAGCCGCGCTCGTCCAATACGGAAACGATCGATGGTGTGACGCTGCCATGCTACCGCGGTGACATCATCAATGGTCCGGAATTCACGGCGGCTTCCCGTATCCCTGATCCTGCCCGCATGGAAACGGGGTATTTCCAGTCTGCCGGTGTGATGAACCTCCTGCGTGCGTTCGCAAATGGCGGTTATGCAAACCTGCATCAGGTTCATAGCTGGAACCTCGGCTTCGTGGAGCGCTCACCGCTCGCAGCCCGCTATCAGGATCTGGCCCATCGCATTGACGAAACGCTGTCCTTTATGCGGGCTTGTGGTTTCGACAGTGCAGCATCCCAGATTGATGAGACGGAGTTCTATACGTCTCACGAAGCTCTTCTGCTGCCCTACGAGCAGGCACTGACGCGCATCGATAGCACCAGCGGTAACTACTATGAC
The DNA here is from genome assembly GCF_002153615.1 of Gluconobacter sp. DsW_058. Taxonomy (NCBI): domain Bacteria; kingdom Pseudomonadati; phylum Pseudomonadota; class Alphaproteobacteria; order Acetobacterales; family Acetobacteraceae; genus Gluconobacter; species Gluconobacter sp. DsW_058. Next base: position 111,642 of record NZ_JOPH01000058.1, on the reverse strand, counting down.
TGCTCTGCGCACTTCCTGTGGATTGGTGATCGCACCCGTCAGCCAGATGGCGCGCATGTTGAGTTCCTGCGTGGCGTTCAGAACCCGATCGGTATCAAGGTTGGTCCGACGACCACAGTTGCCGATCTGGAAAAGCTACTTGAGATCCTGAATCCGAATGACGAGGCCGGTCGTATTACGTTGATCTCGCGTATGGGCAAGGACAAGGTGCGCGAGCATCTGCCGCCGCTTCTGGATGCCGTCATCAAGACGGGGCGTACGGTCACATGGCTGTGTGACCCGATGCATGGCAACACCACCACAACGTCCAGTAAGGTCAAGACGCGTTCTTTCGAGAGTATTCTGGGCGAAGTGCTTGGTTTCTTCGATGTGTTTGAAGCCGTAGGCCGTCGTCCGGGTGGTATCCACCTTGAAATGACTGGTCAGGATGTGACCGAATGCATTGGTGGTGCCCAGTGCCTGACGGAAGCCGATCTGGGTGATCGGTATGAAACATTCTGTGATCCACGCCTTAATGCGGAACAGTCGCTTGAAATGGCGTTTCTACTTGCGCATGAACTGACAGGCCGACGAGCAGGAAAGCAGGAATGAATTCTTCCGTTTCTCAAAGCGCATTAGAACAGTCCAGCGGTGCCATCGGCCCGCTGGATCAACAAACAATTGAATCCAGGACCGATGCTTATTTCGGACGAACCCGAAAAATCGTCGAACATTTTGGTGACGCGAAAGTCACCTATGCGGTTTTTATCCGCCGCCCGGTCATCGCGGCCTGTGGCATAGCAGTCACCTGGCTGCGAAATGTGGCCAAGGCCCAGAGTTTCGACCTCCATATCCGCGAAGTTTATGAAGAAGGGCAGTGGGTCGGCGCGGGTGAACCGCTTCTGTATCTGACTGGCCCGTTCACAAAACTTGCTCCTCTCGAAACCCTGCTCCTTCAGCGTCTTGGTGCTGCCTGTGTCGCTGCCCATAATGCGTATCAGATGGCGATGGCCTTGCCGGAAGTCCCGTTCCTAGCAATGGAAGCGCGTCATTGTTCTGGCTTCGAAATGCAGGAACAAATGGGCTATGCGGCAGCCGTTGGCTCCCGTGCAGCTCAAAAGGAAGGGGCTCGTGGGTTCATTGGAAATGCCAATGATGCAACAGCTGGCTTCTTTGGTCAGGAGCACGGTCTTGGGACCATGCCGCATGCTCTGATCGGGTATGCAGGTTCAACGCTCCGGGCTGCCGAGATGTATGCCGAAGTCTACCCGAATGATCCGCTGACCATTCTGGTGGACTATTTCGGACAGGAAGTGACGGATGCGCTGGAAGTCTGCCGACGTTTCCCGGAAAAAGCTGCTGCCGGGCAGTTGAGTGTCCGCCTCGATACGCATGGTGGGCGCTTTCTGGAAGGGTTGGACCCACAGTCGTCTTACGCCGTGCTGGAACGCTACACGCCGGGTACGATCCGTCGCTACCGCTCCGATGCAGAGCTGCGGGATCTGGTTGGCACGGGTGTTTCGGCTGCTGCGATCTGGCGGATGCGCGAAGCTCTGAATGAGGCTGGTTTTCCGAAAGTGAAAATTACGGTGTCGTCAGGGTTCAATGTGTCCAAGTGCACAAGCATGCGCGATGCTCACGCGCCGATTGACGTTGTTGGCAGTGGCTCTTTTATTCCTGATCGTTGGTCCGAGACCTATGCAACGGCAGACATCGTGGCCTATGACGGCACGCTTCGCGTCAAGATTGGGCGTGAATTTCTGCTGAACAAGGCAAAAGCCGAACAGGAGGTCTCATGAGCGACGAAGCCGAAAACCCGGGAACGGAAACTGCCGGGCAGGGCCAGTCCTGGAGTGTCAGGATCATCGATCTCTCCGGTGCATCTGAGGATGACACTGTAGAAGTTGTAAAAGACTTCATGGACCTGATGCACGCCAATGCTTACGCCCGCGCCTATGTGCGAGACAGTATTGAGCGCTGCCGCGTTTCCGGTGCGACAAGTCGTGAAGTGCTGGAAAGCTGGATGGCTTTTGGTGAGAACGCGGAAGTTGTTGATGCGGGAGATGATGGCTGGAAGTCTTCCACGGAACTGGATGACTTCGTTGCCAATCGGGCGACCCCCATGGAGCGCGACTGGCGCGCTATTGATCCGCGTCGTCTCGTGGATGACGACGAGATTGCTGGTCCTCCAGACGATGACGAAGATGATGAAGACGACGAAAATACCCACGAAGTCATTCGTCACTGAATAAATTGCTGCCCCTGTGAAACAATAGTCTCACAAGGGCGGCATCCCCGCACCGAATGGGGTCACAAAATATCCACATGACTTGGGATCTGTAACTGTTACGTTACATTGACCGATACACTGATGAAGTCATGTCGATGCATATTTTTCAAAAGACATTTCTAGCGATTTCCCTGCTCACGGGTCTGGCCTGCTCAACGGCTTATGGCGCAGACATTGGGCGCGAAACTTTGCCGAATGGTTTGCGGGTCATTGTGGTCCGCAATCCGATCGCCCCTGCCGTCAGCGTGCAACTGACCTATATGGTGGGGTCTGCTGAGGCTCCAAAAGGCTTTCCGGGCACCGCCCATGCGCTTGAGCACATGATGTTCCGTGGAACGCCGTCTCTTAGTGGAGACCAGCTTTCAACAGTGATGGGAACACTGGGAGGCCAGTTTAACGCTTTCACGCAGACGGACCTGACCCGGTACCACTGTCTGATTCCATCGCAGGATCTGGATGTCGTTCTGCATATGGAAGCGGATCGGATGCAGCATCTTTCGCTGGATGCGGGGCTCTGGGCAAAGGAACGGGGGGCCATCGAACAGGAAGTTTCGATGGATTTGTCAAACCAGGGCTTTAGAGTCCTCGAACAATTACAGCCTATTCTGTTTGGAAACAGTGGCTACGATCATTCACCGCTTGGAACGCGCTCATCCTTTGAAGCCACCGACGTCAAACTCCTGCGGGATTTCTATAAGACATGGTATGTGCCCAATAACGCAGTTCTGGTTATCGTTGGTGGTGTTGATCCGGCTGTAACCCTGAAGCACGTTGAACGGATCTTCGGCTCCATTCCGTCCCGACCGCTGCCAGAGCGCGCCCAGCTTCCTGGCACGCCAGTTGTTGCCCAGTCGGTGAGTGCACAATCGAATTATCCGGCTGATATCGTTGCTCTGTTTTGGAGGGGGCCGTCTATTCGCGATAGCGATGCTCCCGCAGTCGCTCTTCTGGACGCCGTTCTGTCGAGTCATCGTGGTCCTATGTATCCGCTCGTTCTACAGCATAAGGCGCTGGCAGCCGGACTGGACGTCGATCGGAATATTTATACGGGAACTGTTCAGGCTTCTCTGACAATTCCCCGGGGCGGTGACCCGAAAGCCGCTATGGCCCTTCTCAAGGCGACACTTGCTGATATCCGGGCCAAAGGTGTATCCGCGGATTTGGTCGAGGGTATGAAGAAGCGGTGGCTGGCATCGAAAGACTTCGAGAAAAATTCCATTGCCGGACTGGGCAGTCTCTGGTCTGGCGCTGTAACGGCGGAAAATACTGACAGTCCTGATGCATCTTTTGATCGCTTTGCGAAAGTAACAGTAGAGGACGTCAATGCTCTGGCCCGGAAGCTGCTGGACCCGGAGCGTGCTGTCGCGATGACGATGCTGGCATCAGATCACGCTACACCGCCTGCCGGGAAAGGCTTTGGTGGCGCAGAATCCTTTGGCGGTCAGGCCGGCGCGACAGGGCAGCTTCCGGATTGGGCCAAGCCGATTAATAATGTTCCCGCGCCTCCAGTTTACGCAGCGCCGGATGCGGATTTCACGCTTCCAAACGGTCTACGCGTTGTGGTGCGAACCAAGCATGTCAGCCCAACGGTCTTTCTGTTCGGGCGTATAAAGTCCAATCCAGACATTCAGGTTCCAGCGGGAAAAGAGGGTGTTGGCTCTCTGACAGGTCAGTTGTTTTCGTTCGGGTCAGTCACTCGGGATCGGGCGACGCTGGAAAAAAGTCTGGATGATCTGGCTGCCAATGCACATGGTGGTACGAATTTCTCCGTCAGCGGCCGGACGCAGGATTTCGATGCGGCTCTGTCTATTTTTGCAGACCTCGAACTGCACCCTGCGTTCCCGCAATATGCCTTTGATCTTGTGCGCCAGAACATGATCCGTATGCAGGCGGGTGTTGAGCAAACGCCTGGTTATCGTCTTCAGCGAAGCATTATGAAGACCATGATGCCAGCCGGTTCTCCTGCACTTCGTGTGCAGAGTGTGAAGAGTCTTTCGGCTCTGACGCGCGAAGACGTGCTCTCTTATTACCAGTCCGTTTATCGACCGGACATGACGACGATAGAAGTTGTTGGCGATATTTCTGTTGAAGACGCACGCAAAAAGATCACGGCGGCCTTTGGGGGATGGAAAGCTTTCGGACCAAAGCCGGAGGTAGATTTGCCTGCCATTCCCTTCAATCCGGTTCCGGCAGTTCAGTCTGTCTCTGATCCTGTTCGATCACAGGATATGGTAGCCATGATTCAGACCAATGCGCACGGATGGACCGATCCTAGGCGTTTTGACGTAGGGTTGGCCGATACCATGTTGACGAAAGGGTTTGACAGTCGCCTGTATCAGGATCTTCGGGTCAGGACGGGATATGTCTATACGGTAAGCTCGCAGGTTTCTGCCCAGAAAAACTTCGGGATTTACGGTGTTTTGTTTGGCGCTGATCCGGGTTCTGTGAAAGCGGCACGGCAGCATGTTGTGCAGGAACTCGAGATCATGGCAGCAAAGCCGGTGCCTGTTGAGGAACTGAACAGGGCCAAAGCTCATTTGATCCGCGATATGATTCTCTCAAATGCGACTATGACGGCACCAAGCGGCCTTGATGCAGATCTGACACTACATGGACTTGGCTGGGAGCATTTGAACGATGCCGCCAAAGCCTATCAGGCTGCGACACCTGAAAGCGTTCAGGCGGCATTCAAAAGCTATATTCGTCCGGATGGGTTTGCGACGTTCATATTGGGGCCGATGCCGGAGGGTCTGAACTGAAGCAGAACCAGAAGGCGTTCTGTTTTCGGGCAGATGAGGGTATCAGAACAGAATTCTCAGATGCTCCGAAAGCAGGATATTGCCGCTTGTGAAGAACCGAATTCTGGTCAGTGCCTGTCTGCTGGGTCAGCCAGTCCGATATGATGGCAAGGCAAAGACTCTTCTGCACCCGCTGCTTCAGCAATGGCAGGAAGAGGGACGTCTGGTTGTGGTCTGTCCTGAACTTGCAGGTGGGATGCCCGTTCCACGCCCCCCGGCGGAAATCGGGGCACGGAAGAATGGCAAAGATGTTCTTCTGGGCGAGGCGCGTGTGACCGACACGTCCGGTGCAGATGTGACGGATGAGTTCGTAGCGGGAGCGCGGATTGCCTTGAACGTCGCGCAGGCACAGGGATGTGGGTTCGCGTTGCTCATGGAAGGTAGCCCATCCTGTGGAAGTCAGATGATTTATGACGGCAGTTTCAGCGGGCAGAAACATGCCGGAGCAGGTGTAACGGCTGCGCTGCTCCGCCAGAACGGGATTCAGGTTTTCAGTCAGGACACGATTGAAGATCTGAGGATTGCTGTTCAGTCGGCCCATTAAATACTGCTCTGAATGGGGCCAGTGCATTTCCTACCGATTTGTCATCAACCTCCCGTTTGACCCGGCGGCAGGGACGTCTAAATTCAAAATATGAACAGTCAAAATCTCTCAGCGGCCACTGGCCCGTCTGCCCCCTCGGCCGAGAATGGTGCTCCGCCGCGCTGGGACCTGTCCGATCTGTACGCTTCGTTGGACGATCCGGCGATCGAACAGGATTTCGCGACTCTGACATCCTCCGCCAGGGCTTTCAGCGAAACCTGGAAAGGCAAGCTCGGTCAGGCCGATGGTGCTGCTTTGGCGAAGGCATTCGCAGAATATGAGCGGATCGAGGAAGGGCTGGGACGCATCGGTTCCTTTGCCCAGTTAGGTTTTGCCGCTCATACGACAGATCCGGTCTGGGGCCGTTTCACACAGGGCATTCAGGAGCGTGTCACAGATATTTCCGCTGACCTGCTCTTTTTCTCGCTGGAACTGAACCGTCTGGATGACGACGTTCTGGACAACGTGTCAGTTGCGCCAGAAATGACCAAATGGCAGCCGTTCCTGCGGGATCTGCGGGTATTCCGTCCTTATCAGCTCTCGGATGAGGTTGAGCAGGTTCTGATGGACAAGTCCGTAACTGGACGGAGTGCCTGGAACCGGCTGTTCGATGAAACCATGGCCAGCCTGACCGTCACGCTTGATGGGGAGACAAAACCCCTCGGTGCGGCTTTCAACACTCTGACGAGCGCTGAACGTGACAGGCGTGCCGCAGCAGCAGAGCAGATCAGCGTTGTGCTGGCAGACAATTCCCGTCTGCTCACAATGATTACCAACACACTCGCCAAGGACAAGGCAATCGGGGATAAGCTCCGTGGCTATCCGCGTCCGTCCAGTAGCCGGAACCGTGGCAACATGGTCGAGGACGAAGTTGTGGACGCGCTGGTCAGCGCCGTTGATGAGGCTTATCCGCGTCTATCCCATCGTTATTACGCGATGAAGGCCAAGTGGCTCGGTCTGGACAAGCTGGAGCACTGGGACCGGAATGCGCCCCTGCCGGGTGTGGCTGACACGGTTATTCCGTGGGAGAGCGGCAAACAGATCGTTCTCAATGCCTATACGGGTTTCGACCCCGCGCTTGGAACACTGGTGGACCGCTTCCTGACGCATCCGTGGATTGATGCGGAAGCTGCGCCCGGTAAGTCCTCAGGTGCTTTTGCCCACCCCACCGTACCGTCCGTCCATCCCTATATTTTGATGAACTATCATGGTCGCGCCCGCGACGTGATGACGCTGGCTCACGAGCTTGGGCATGGTGTGCATCAGATCCTTGCTGGCCAGAAGCAGGGTTATCTGAACTCCGCGACGCCTCTGACCCTGGCTGAAACGGCCTCCGTTTTCGGTGAGATGCTGACGTTCCAGTCTCTGCTCGACCGGGAAACTGATCCGAAGCGTCGTCGTCATCTTCTGGCAGCGAAAGTGGAGGACATGCTGAACACGGTAGTCCGCCAGATCGCGTTCTATCAGTTTGAGGTTCGCGTGCATGACGAGCGCGCCAAGGGTGAGCTGTCAGCAGAGCAGCTTGGCTCCATTTGGCGCGACGTACAGGAACGCAGCCTTGGTCCCGCGTTCCACTTCACGCCGGATTATGACGCCTATTGGTCCTATATCCCGCACTTCGTGCATTCACCGTTCTATGTGTACGCCTATGCCTTCGGTGACTGCCTAGTGAATGCGCTGTATGGCGTCTATCAGGATCAGCCTGACGGTTTTTCGGACAAATACCGGACCATGCTCGAAGCTGGCGGAACACTTCGCCACAAGGAATTGCTGGCGCCGTTCGGTCTTGATGCGACGGATCCGGGTTTCTGGCGTAAAGGACTGGATGTAATCTCGGGTCTGATTGATCAGCTCGAGCAGGAGGGCTGAGGGCACCATGGCGCGCGATCTCGATAATACAGGTTTGATGGGCGAACTTCGCCGGATGGCTCGGACATCTGGTGCTGTCGGCGGCATCGCTGCGCGCCTGGCTGGAAACCGTCTTGGTATCAAGACGGACAAGGGTGTCCACGCTGAAGGCCTGAAGTCTTCGCTGGGCAATCTGAAGGGGCCGCTCATGAAGGCCGCTCAGCTTCTGTCCACCATTCCCGGCGCTCTGCCGGACGAATATGCGGAAGAACTGGCTCATCTTCAGGCCAATGCCCCCCCGATGGGCTGGAACTTCGTGCGTCGTCGGATGACGGCGGAACTGGGGGCTGGCTGGGAAAAGAACTTCCGCTCTTTCAGTCACGAAGCCGTAGCTGCGGCGTCTCTGGGGCAGGTGCATCGGGCCCGTCTGGTTGATGGACGCGAGGTGGCCTGCAAACTCCAGTATCCGGACATGCAGGGGGCGGTAGATTCCGATCTGCGGCAGTTCCGTGCGGCTCTAGGCGTGTATAAGCGGTTTGAGACAACGATCCGTCAGGACGAGGTTTACACCGAACTGTCCGACCGTCTTCGGGAGGAGCTGGATTATCGTCGGGAAGCCAGCCATCTGCGCCTATATCGGGACATGCTGTCTGAAACCCCGACTGTGACCGTTCCGGCCCCCATTGAGGAACTGTCCACCGGGCGTCTTCTGACGATGGACTGGGTGTCTGGTCGCGGCATGAAGGCGGTTCTGGCGTCTGAGGCAACGCAGGAACAGCGGGACGATATGGCACGGGCGTTGTTCCGCGCCTGGTACACACCGGTTTATCGCTATGGTGTCATTCACGGTGACCCGCATATGGGCAATTTCACCGTGCGCGATGATTACGGTTTGAACCTGCTGGATTTCGGCGCTGTCCGTATCTTCTCCCCTCGCTTTGTTGAGGGCGTGGTGGATCTGTTTGCCGCGCTTCGGGATAACGATGAAGACAGAGCTTTTCACGCCTATAGCAAGTGGGGCTTCGAAGGTCTGTCGCGAGAGACCGCTGAGGTTCTGAACGAGTGGGCTCGTTTCTTCTATCGGCCGCTGATGACAGATCGTGTTTGCTCTATGCAGGAGAGCAATGATCCAGCTGAAGCCAAGCAGGTTCTGGAAAGGGTCTATGATGGGCTGAAACGAACAGGCGGCGTGAAGCTGCCTCGTGAGTTTGTTCTGATGGATCGCTCGGCAATTGGCTTGGGAAGCGCGTTCCTCCGTCTGGGCGCGCGTCTGAACTGGCATCAGATGTTTCAGGAGCTGATTGACGGTTTCGACGTAAATGTTCTGGCGGCACGTCAGAAAGAAGCTTTGGCTAAGGCCAAAGTACCTCCTGCGCTGTCATCCCTCTAATTAAAAAGGGGCGTCCTCCATGCGGAAGACGCCCTTTTTAAGTTCAGGCTAAGCTAATGACTGAAGAAATTCTCAGCTTATAAACTTGAGAATGGCTTTGGCGCTTTCAGTCCACGGGACCGGCTGGAATTCTGAGCGAACCTGTTCCGTCCAGGCTTTCAGGCCCTCAGTATCTTCAATGGTCTTGCGAATGAGCGGGTAGGCTTCATTGATATTATCCGGGTTGAAATAGCGGCTCAGCTGGCCCCCGGCTTCCGGAATGGATGTGGTTTCTGATGCCAGACAAGGGCGTCCCATAGACAGGCTTTCCGTCACAGGCAGGCCCCAGCCTTCAAAGAAGGAGGGGAAAATCGTGAAACTGCAATCAGCGTAAAGGCGTCGCAGTTCGGCGTCTGTCGGGTTCTGGATAAAGCGGATCTTTCCATCCAGCCACTCAGCGTTTTCGAGTTGCTGCATGAGGTCGGAAACCAGCCACCCCTCGCGACCCGCAAAGACGAGCGTGGGAACGTTTTCTGCCGACATTTCCTCAAGCATTCTCCGCCAGACCCGGAAAAGAAGGGCATGGTTTTTGCGTGCTTCAATGGTGGAAACGAAAAGAACGTATGGCTCCCGTACAATTGGTTCAGGAGCCATAGGGGCGTCGGCAAGGCCAAAGCCTGTACCAAGTGGAACGGTCTGGACAGTGACATGAGTGCCCACATCCTGTTCAGCCAGATAAGACTGAACGTCCCGTGCTGTTGCGTCACTGTTGGCAAAAATCATATCAGCCAAAGGAAGGATTGCGCTGTGCCAGGCTTTGAACGTGATGATGATGCCACGATCGCACCATTCGGGGTGACGAACGGGAACCAGATCATGCATGAGCATTCCAAACGACATGCGCAGCTCGTCGCGCATCCATCGAATGCTCTGAACATAGTTGGCATGATGCCAGGGTGCGCCGAGAGTCAGGAAAACGTCGCCTGGTTGGGCCGCATCCGCCAGCTTGGTGCCCTCGTCGTATTGAGCTGATGGCTTCTCCTGCTGGCGCTCCTGCATTTTTGCCCGGCCGAGATCCAGGGCAAAATGTCCTAGGGCGCGAGGGACAGTGACAAGCTCTTTGAGCGCCCAGCTTTCTGCTTGCAGGAAAGTGGAGAGGACGTCCTGCGAGGCCACTTTGTCGATCGGGGGGGCAACAGGGAACGAACCGGCTGAGCGAAAAGACCCTTTCGAGGCACTACTGCCTTCCATGATTTGTCGGAAGAGAGTTTCAACAGAAGACCAGTCTACTGTCCGAAAGCCACGGGGATCCGCAGAGTCTGCTCCACGGCGGACGAACTGAACGTCATGGCTACGCAGTTCCCGCAAGGCTGCACAGATCTCGAAAACGACGCGCTGAATTCCGCTCGGTCGACTATGATGCAGGAGATGGAACAGCAGGTCGTCAATATCTACCCAGAGTGTCATGACAGACCTCCGCTCAGATAAGCGGCGTGGCATGCATCCAACACTGCATTTGCGCTATCTTCCCATGGCACAGGCTTGAACTGGGTGCGGACCTGCTCCTGCCAGGCCTTCAAACCAGCTCGGTCTTCGATTGTTCCGCGCACAACACGATAGGCGTCGTCAAAGTCTTCAGGGTCAAAGTAGCGCGTCAGCGGGCCACCAGCTTCGGGAATGGAGGTTGAATTGGACGCTACACAGGGGCGGCCATTCACGAGGCTTTCGGTCACTGGCAGTCCCCAGCCTTCATAAAGCGATGGGAAAAGAGTGAACATGCAGCCGTCATAAAGATGGGCCAGTTCATCGTCACTCGGGTCGCGCAGAAGGCGAATTTTTCCGCGCAGCCATTCCGTGTTTTCAAGCTGCTGCATGAGGTCGGAAACCAGCCAACCCACGCGTCCTGCAAAAACGAGTGTTGGTACCTGATCTCGTGGCAGGTCAATGACCATACGCCGCCAGATCCGAAACGCTAGTAGATGGTTTTTGCGTGCCTCAAGTGTAGAGACAAAAAGGACGTAACTATCCTTCGCGGGAAGACCCAGTGGTCTTTCGCCCTCAGCGTGTCGAGGAGGGCCAAAGCCACTGCCAATTGGAATGGTCTGAACCGGACCCTGTAAAGCCAAGCGCTGTTTGCGGGCATACTCTTCAACGCTGCTAGCCGTGGAATGACTGATGGCTAACAGGCGGCCACACTGAGGGAGCGTCGTGTCCAGCCAGTGACGGAAATCACAAATGAGCGAAAGAGCGCACCATTCTGGCCTGACGGCTGGAATGAGGTCGTAAACAAGGAGAACGGGTTTAACGCCAAAAGCCTTGCGAAGGCGCGCCAGGCGCTCCCCAAAATCTGGCTCGGACCATGCCGCACCAAGGATCAGAAAAATATCCCCTGGGCGCGGTGATGCCTCTGGGTGTTCTGCGACATAGGCGGGGGAGGGCTGAGCCACGGGAGCGGGCTGTACAGCAGTTGATGCCGGGCGATGAAGCTTTGAACGCGCGTAACGTTTCAGGAGCTGTAATGCGCGCAGCTGATTAACAGCGATGTTCAGGAGTGGGCGGGCAAGCTCTGGTGGCAGACTTTCCAGGCGTCGGATAACGGTATGACGAAAGCTGCGCATGAGCGAGCGGGCGTTCTGTCGCGTTTTTTTGGCGGCTGTCGTCCGGGGCGGCGTGATTTTTTCTTCCGAACGGACGGAGAAAAGCGCTTCCAGTTCCTCAAAAGTAACTGACGAGAGAAGGCAGGCTTCCTCTTTGCCGCGCCGGGTCAGAACTATGCGACCGATACCTGGCTTTTGGGCAGCCTGCTGCCGGATAACATGCAGTATTTCAAAGACAACGCGCTGAATTCCGCTAGGACGCGCATTGTTTTCGAAGTACTGAAAGATGTCTTCGACGTCGATCCAGATAACGTAATCTTTGTTCATGGGTCCAGGCTAGCTTCAGTTTGGCCGACGGAAACGGCATTCATTCAAATCATTTTGAACGAAGATTGTATGACAAGTGTCGTCCAGTGATCAAGGGCGTGTGCCTAACTTCCAGAGTATCGAGAAGTTGTTATTTATTTCTCGATATTACTTTGATTTTGACACAATTGTTTGATCTGTGGGTGTCGCGACGGAGCAGAAAACACGTTGCAAGGTACATAGACGATGGACACATACCGGCAGTGCGAAGGTAAAGAGTTTTTCGCGATGACGCGCTCATTTCAGAAACTTCGTCCTGTCAGACCACATACGATAAACGCGAAAAATTTGCGTAAACAGGTACCCGACGGAGCCTGAAAACCCTGATTTACTGGAATGCGCTCATTTGAGAAGCCAGTTCGGAAAGAAGCAGCGGACCAACACGAACGCCTTTGATTCCAGCGGCTTCGGCAGCCTGGATGTCCGAAATCTGGTCTCCAAACATAACGCAACGCGCGGGGTCTAACTCCCACCGGCTTGATAAGTCGAGTATCATACCTGGCGCCGGCTTGCGGTTCGGGCTTTGGCCACGATACCGGTCCACCACAGCTTCCGGATGCATGGGGCAGTATCGCCAGTCATCGATCGTTCCGCCATGTTCGCGAATTGTGTCGATCATCCAGCTCATAAGCTGTTCGAGGTGGTCCTCAGTATAAAACCCGCGGGCAATTCCGGATTGGTTTGTCACGATGAAAACGTGATGGCCGCTGTCAGTAATCTTCGCGATGGTCTTCAGCACATCCGGCTCCCACTCGAAGCGGTCGCGTGTTCCAACCCACCCATGATCGTAATTGATCACGCCATCACGATCAAGAAATACCGCTGGACGGAGGAGTGTGGTCGAGAGGTGCCTCTTCGCTTTGGCGCGGTCTTCTGGTCGCCGCACATCCCAGACATCTCCGGGAAGCGACAAACCTTTCAGGACCCCGTGCTTAACAAGGGCGGGTAGGACGTCCTGCTCTAGCGAGCATGCTGCCGTCAGATACTGGAATATGGAGTGGTCGAACAGAAAGATACCGCTCTTTTCAGGGGCGGCGGGATAACTGTGCTGTGTTGTTAAAAGAGACGGGGCGACCTTTTCGTCGTCTTCCCCCGGGCAAGCCAAACTCTCTTGATCGTCGCTGTCGTCCGCACGCAGCAATGCCCAGTTTCCTTGTCCGGCATGCGTAAGAAACCGTGCCAGATTGCCTGAAAAGAGAACCTCTCCGTCACAAAAGAGGAAGCATTCCTGAAGGTGCTGACGCGCATGATGGAGCATGCCGCCACTGCCAGCCTGATGAGGTGCTGTTAAAAGAGTAATGTTTGCCGGTTTCGGAAGGCGTGAGCGGATCAACTCAACAGCAGTTTCGAAGTGCAGCACGGACTGCTCTGTCGCCAGCAGTACGAAATCTTCTATTCCAAAACGCTGCATTTCGCGCATGAGCCATGCCAGAAACGGTCTATCTCCACACTGCATGAGAGCGTGTGGAGGTGTATCTGTTTCACCGTGTGGTTCTGTGGGTTCGAGCAGGAAGACACATTGTCGGACAGGAAAATGGCTCACAGTTGGTGTCCGCTTATGCTCGACCGCAGATAAGGAGGTACAAATAGTTCAAGCACGGGTTTTTCTGACGTCTGCTTTAGGAACGGTGTATGACTGAAATCACTGTTCTGCAGCAGCTGTGATTGTAGAACATGACTATTCATTTCCAACACGTTCTAAGCAATCTGTGTAAATATCACTCAACGTTTGCTCCCACGGGATACGAGGCGCCCATGAGAGAAGCTGTCTGGCTAAGGCCCCATCACCGCGGGCGACTGGCGTGTCTGAAGGGCGCAGACGGTTTGGGTCCGTTAGAATGTCGGCCTTAACCCCGCTGAGGGCGATGAGGTCATCCAGAATGGAACGAATTGAGCGTGTCTGTCCGGAACAGAGGTTGAGGATTGTACCGCGTTCCAGAGCATTGTCGGGCATCAGGGCGTCAAGATAAGCATCACAGACATCCCGTACGTCCAGAAAATCACGTTGGGCTTCCAAGTTCCCTACGCGGATTTCTGGGGCCTGAAGCCCTTTGGCAATGCGGGCGATCTGTAAGGCGAAAGCCGGAACGACAAAGTCAGCTGACTGGTTCGGGCCAGTGTGATTGAACGGTCGCATCCGGATGACATTCAAGCCCTCCTTTGCCATAGCGCCCAGTGCCAGATCTGCGGCAGCCTTGGTGGCGGCATAGGTATTGCCAGGGGCAAGAGCTGCATCTTCTGCGACGGGAGTTCCGCGCTGGAAGGTGGAGCCATAGGCTTCCGCCGTTGACGCAAACAGAAGTCGGCCCTGCGGAGCATGACGCTGCATGCTTCGTGCAACATGGAGCGTACCCCGCAGGTTAACCTGCCAGGCATGATCGGGATCCTGCCTGGCGTTTCCTATGCTCGAGATGGCCGCCAGATGAATGCAGTGATCTGGTTTGCTGGTTGCTACAGCCGCATCGACGGCTTTTGCATCACGAACGTCCGGACTGGACGAAAGGATCTCGCTTTGCGGAAAGCGAGTCTTCAGTCGGTTTTTTAAATGCTGCCCGACAAAGCCCCGCTGGCCCGTAACAAGAATACGCATGAAGCGTCCTTAAATGGCCGTTCGGTTGCGATGGCGGGCCAGGTCAGCATCCACCATTTCGGCAACCATGCTTTCAAGGGTTGTCTCCGCTTCCCAGCCAAGAACGCGCTTGGCTTTGTCGGCATCTCCCAAGAGCACTTCTACCTCAGCGGGGCGCAGGAAAGCCGGGTTTGTGACCACATGGTCTTCGTAGTTCAGGCCAGCGTAAGAGAACGCGATGCGGCACAGGTCGCGAATGCTCGTCGTGCGACCGGTCGCGACGACATAGTCGTCTGGGGTGTCCTGCTGAAGCATGAGATGCATGGCGCGAACGTAATCGCGGGCATGGCCCCAGTCCCGTGTGGCGTCCAGGTTCCCAAGCGGAAGTTCTTTCGCAAGTCCCAACTTGATGCGCGCTACGCCGTCCGTAACTTTGCGGGTTACGAATTCAATGCCGCGAAGAGGGCTCTCATGGTTGAAGAGGATGCCCGACGACGCATGCATTCCGAAGCTTTCGCGATAATTCACCGTCATCCAGTGAGCGTAGAGCTTGGCAACTGCATAGGGAGAGCGGGGATAGAACGGGGTGTTTTCGTTCTGAACCGGCTGCTGGATCAGGCCATACATTTCAGATGAAGACGCCTGATAAAATCTGGCCTTGCTCTGAACAATGCGAGCTGCTTCCAAAACGTTGACAGCGCCAATGCCCGTCACGTTTCCCGTGAGGAGCGGTTGCTGCCATGACGCCGCAACAAAACTTTGGGCGGCTAGATTGTAAATCTCGTCTGGTCGGACGGTTTCCATGATGCGGATCAAGGAAGAAAGATCCGTCAGGTTCCCATCAACCAGCTCAACATCGTCGATAATTCCGAGCCAGCGAAGTCTTTCTCCGACAACATCGGCTGAGGCGGAGCGACGCAGAAGACCTACAACGCGGTAGCCCTTTTTAAGCAGAAGCTGACTGAGATATGCACCGTCCTGGCCGGTGATTCCTGTGATGAGCGCTGTAGTCATGGTTTTCCTGATCCCGGTTTCGGTCCCGATCCGCGACTGTCTTCCGGCCGCATGAGTTCGTGGTGGGTTAGCGCTTCAGCCTCAAGACGGTCAATGCGCGAGCGCACTCTGGTGTCTTCGGCAAAGGTGGCAATTTAATGGAAGCAAAAATGTATGCCCCCATTGAGGGGAGGAATGAAAGTTCTCCTCAAGCGCCGCAGCAGAATGAACAGGCTCAGAAAATCTCTTTGATCAGATCATTGCCGATGCTGAAGCCTGCACCAGCTTCTACGGACCGTGCAAAGCCTGAATTAAGGATATTCGAGAAAAATCCGTTATCCTGCGCTTGCCCAACAACCTGAACAGGGGGTTGGGCATCATATGGGGATTGGGCGGTCGCCACCGGCTGCTGGTTTGAAGCCGCATTTGTAAGCGCTGCGTGCAATTGCTGAAGCAGGTTGGTGACCTGTTGCTGTTCAGCCTGAAAAGAGAGCGCCAATTCCCGCAGGTCCAAAGACCACTCGCGGGCCTGCATGTCCCCGGTTTGAGCCGCGGTCTGCATCTTTGCTCCCAGCGCCTGGAGCGCCTGCGCAGACTGCTGGGCCTGCTGCTGAAGCTGATTATACGTCTGTTCGATCGTCTGGACGTCCATGATCGGTCTTCCTTCAGAAATATGCTGGTCTGCATAGCGCGGGAAAACGAGTTTCACTATCCATTTTTAGAAATGTTATGTCATGAATGATATTTCATCACTTGCCCTACTGAGAAAATGTGGCTGTGGCGGATGTCAGAATGCGGGACAGCAGGAGCTTGGCCGGTCGGGGCAGAGCAGTTGGTTTAGGCATCTTAAGTGCAATCGTCCTGCATGGTGCTATGGCGCAAGCCCAGCCTGCCAGCACGTTTGCGAGCATGCCGATATTGTCTGCAAAGGATTTGTCTTTTTCCGCCACATCACAGCCGGACGGTGTGAAAGGAGAGGTCATTCAGGTGCAGGGCCGTAAGTCGATAATGCGGCCTGCTGTGAAAGAACCATTGATGCGTCAGTTTCCGGATGGGCATACGGAGCGTGATGTTCAGGTCTGGCCAGGAGCTCGCGTTCATGTGCGGCTAGGTGCTGATATCGATCATGATCCTGTTACAGGTGCGAATTTAAAGGCTTTTGGGGAGGCTTACGAAAGTTCATCCCCTCTCGTGCGGCATTAGAGTGATAGCCGGTTGCAGGAATTCTTTGCGAAGAACGAAACGACAAGCCCGGTGAGACGCTCTTGTGATGTTCCCGTTTCTTTCCCATCTTGGACCCTATGGCCAAAAAACCTTCCGCGCTCCGCAATGCGACCGAAATGCCCCTGACGGCATTCATTCCCGAAAAGCAGCCCACCAAGGCAAAGACGCGGAAGTTTGTGGTCAAGGCTGACTATGAGCCCGCAGGGGATCAGCCCACCGCAATCGGGGAGCTTGTTCAGGGTGTAGAGGCTGGAGAGCGGGATCAGGTTCTGCTTGGTGTGACGGGGTCGGGCAAGACGTTCAGCATGGCCAAGGTCATTGAGCGGACACAGAAGCCTACCCTGATCCTTGCGCCAAACAAGACGCTGGCTGCTCAGCTTTACGGCGAGATGCGGCAGTTTTTTCCTGATAATGCCGTCGAATATTTTGTCTCGTACTACGACTACTATCAGCCTGAAGCCTACGTTCCACGGTCAGATACGTATATCGAGAAAGACAGCCAGATCAACGAACAGATCGACCGGATGCGCCATGCGGCAACGCAGGCTCTGCTGGAGCGAAATGACGTTATCATCGTTGCGTCCGTATCCTGCATTTACGGTATTGGTTCGGTTGAAACGTACTCGAAAATGGTCGTCCGGCTTGAGGTGGGCGGCGAGATTGATCGCGAGAAGCTCATCAAAGCCCTTGTCGAGCTTCAGTATCGTCGCAACGATGCGGCTTTTGAGCGCGGGACATTCCGTGTGCGTGGCGAACAGATCGACATTTTCCCCGTGCAGAATGAAGACCGCGCCTGGCGTGTCTCTCTGTTCGGAGATGAAATTGATCAGATCACCGAGTTTGATCCTCTGACGGGAAACAAAACGGCTGATCTGGCCGAGATCAGCGTTTACGCAAATTCGCATTATGTGACACCGCGACCAACGTTGAATCAGGCGATGATCGGGATCAAGAACGAGCTGCGGCAGCGGCTTGCGCAGTTTACTGAAGAAGGAAAATTGCTGGAGGCGGAGCGCCTGTCACAGCGGACGACGTTTGATCTGGAGATGATCGAAACGACGGGGGCGTGCAAAGGGATTGAGAACTACTCCCGTTACCTCTCAGGCCGTGGCCCCGGCGATCCGCCGCCGACACTGTTCGAATATCTACCGGAAGATGCACTTCTGATTGTAGATGAAAGCCACGTAACAGTGCCTCAGATCGGTGGAATGGAACGAGGGGACAGGGCACGGAAGTCCGTGCTGTCTGACTTTGGATTCAGGCTGCCTTCCTGCATTGATAATCGTCCGCTTGCCTTTGGTGAATGGAATGCTTTCCGGCCGCAAAGTATCTTCGTCTCGGCAACGCCTGGTCCGTGGGAAATGGAACAGACGGGAGGTGTGTTTGCCGAGCAGATCATTCGCCCAACAGGTCTGATTGATCCGGTGACGGATGTGAAGCCTGTGGAAGGGCAGGTCGATGATCTGCTGCACGAAGCGCGTGAGACGATTGCCAAGGGTGGACGCATTCTTGTCACAACGCTGACCAAGCGGATGGCGGAAGATCTGACGGATTATCTGGGCGAAGCGGGGATCAAAGTGCGTTATCTGCATTCTGATGTGGATACGCTGGAGCGGATCGAGATTATTCGTGATCTGCGTCTGGGTGCTTTTGATGTTCTGGTCGGGATCAACCTGCTGCGAGAGGGGCTCGACATTCCGGAATGTGCCCTCGTCGCCATTCTGGATGCAGACAAGGAAGGCTTCCTGCGATCCCGGACATCCTTGATCCAGACAATCGGCCGTGCAGCCCGTAACGTGGATGGTCGAGTTCTGCTGTATGCCGACAAGATGACGGACAGCCTCAAATTCGCGATTGAGGAAACCGCTCGGCGACGCGCAAGGCAGACTGAGTGGAACGACGCTCATGGGATTACGCCGATGACGGTGCGTTCCAAGATTGGTGATGCGCTGTCGTCTATCTTTGAGCAGGACTACGTCACTGTTGCGCCTGACGATGCTGGCGACACGGAAGAATTCGTTGGCAAGTCTCTTCCTGTTACGATTCAGGAGCTGGAAAAGCGGATGCGTGAAGCCGCCGCCAATCTGGACTTCGAGCAGGCTGCCCGGCTGCGTGACGAGGTGCGGCGTCTGGAGGCTATTGATATGGGGCTGGAGCCACCGCCGCTGGCAACGTCTACCGCCGGGCGGCCGGGGGGCGGGAAAAAGCCAAAAGGCCCAACGCCCCTCGGGCCGGGCGGCGGAGGCTATGACCCGAACAAGCGCAAACGTGGCGGGCGTCGCTGATCCGGCTATATGAGGGCCCCGGGTTGCCCATGACCGACCGCCATTATCAGGATTGCAGACTGTCATGATTGAACTGAGTTGCGGCAAGAGCCGGCTCACTCTTCTTCCCGAAACGGGAGGCTCTGTCGGCCTCTGGAAGCGGGATGGAAAAGATATTTTTCTACCAACCCCGAATGCAGCGTTGCGCGCGCTGAATGGAGTAGCAGTCGGTGCGTATCCTCTGATTCCGTATTCAAATCGTATTGCCAATGGGCGCTTTTCGTTCGGCGGCCAGAGTTATGATCTGGCTCCGAACATGGCGGATCATCCGCATACAATTCACGGTAACGCCTGGGAGCAGGCCTGGACTGTTGCTCATCAAGGGGAAAGCCATGCGGTACTGAGGCTCGATCACGTCCCGCAGGACAATGATCAAGCGTGGCCTTTCGCCTATCGTGCTGCTCTGTCTTACCAACTTACAGACGCAGGTTTGGACGTGCAGATTGCCATTGAAAATCGGGGTGAGGCGGAGCAGCCAGTCGGGTTTGGTTTTCATCCATTTCTCGCCGCAGATGAAAACGCAACGCTGTCATTTGATGCTGAAAAGGTCTGGCTGACGTCTCCGGATGGTTTGCCTGTGCAGGGTGCTCCCTGTGACGGGGAGTGGTCTTTTCATACGCCCAAGCCCGCTCATGATCGTTTTATCGATAACTGCTTTGCAGGTTTTGGCGGGCGGGTTGTTTTGAAGCGTCCGGACGATGGGCTGGCAGTGACGGTTGAGGCGGATCCAATCTTCAAGCATCTGGTCGTCTTTACCTCACCGGATAGCCCGTTTGTCGCTGTGGAACCCGTCACGAACATGACGGACGCCATTAATCAGACTGATGTTGTCGCCAGCGGGCTGCATCTTCTCAAACCAAAAACACGGATTGGTGGTCGGATGCGCTTTCGGGTTCAGGCGCTCTGATGTCTGAAAAAACACCACTCTCTCATTATCTTTCCCCGCGCGGTGCGGAGGTGATGCGAGCGGAACTCAAGGAGCTGGCGCAGAAAGAGCGTCCGCGCATTGTCGAAATCGTCTCCTGGGCCGCCGGCAATGGGGATCGATCTGAGAATGCCGATTATCAGTACGGCAAACGCCGATTGCGAGAGATCGACCGGCGTTTGCGGTTCCTGGGAAAAAGACTTGAAAATGCGGTCATCGTTGATCCAGCGGCGCAGACCACGCGGGATCGGGTCTTTTTTGGCGCGACCGTGACTTATGTCGATGAGGACGATGTCGAACACACCGTAACGATCCTCGGTGTGGACGAGTCGGACTTGGTGCGAGGGGAGGTCAGTCTCATTTCACCCATCGCACGTGCCCTGATGCGAACCCGTGTCGGAGATGTGGCCATGTTGCAGACCCCTCGTGGCCCTGTCGAAATCGAAATTCTCAAAATCACTTATCCTGAGTCACAGGGTTGAAAGAGGGCGTCGTGCAATCTGAGCCGCGTGTTGGATGTGGCGCTGCCATTCTCGTGGATGGAAAGCTTCTGCTGATTCGTCGCAAAAAGGCGCCCGAAGCCGGATACTGGGGACTGCCCGGCGGTAAAGTAGATCTGTTTGAGCCTGTTTCGCGTGCTGTCGAACGGGAAGTTGCGGAAGAGCTTGGCATTACGATCCACGCCCGGGACATGCTGTGTCTGGTCGAGCAGTCTGATCAGGACAGCGGTACGCATTGGATCGCCCCCGTTTATCTGGTGACGAAACTGACCGGAACGCCAACGCTCATGGAGCCTGAAAAGCATAGTGATTTTGGCTGGTTTCCTTTGGGTGAGCTTCCCTCTCCCCTGACCACACCGACAGTGCAGGCTATGGTCGCTTTGCGTAGCCGGGCCGACATCTTTTGAGAGCGAGCTGTGGGTGGCTTTGAAAAAGCTATTCTGGCCGCTACAGAATAAAATCCCATTTTTCCTTAGCCGGAGTTTCCGACATGTCCCGCTCACTCCGGGTCGCCGTACAGATGGACCCGTTAGAACAGGTCAACATCGATGGCGACTCCACTTTTGCCCTCATGCTTGAAGCGCAGGCGCGTGGACACGAGCTCTGGGTTTATCCTGTAACCACGCTCAGTCTGATTGAAGGTCAGGGCAAGGGCGGCCGCCTTCAGGCGCGCGCGCGCCGGGTTGAGGTTCGCCGTGTCCGTGGAGATCATGCGACGTTTGGTGAAGAAGAAATTCTTCCACTGGGCGAGACCGATGTGATCCTGATGCGGCAGGACCCGCCGTTTGACATGGGGTACATCACCGCGACCCATATGCTTGAACACGTTCATGGGGTGGGCGAGGGGCTGTCACTTGTCGTGAACGATCCAGTCGCCGTTCGGAATGCGCCTGAAAAGCTGCTTGTCACGCATTTCCCACACCTTATGCCGCCGACATTGGTTGCATGGGATAGCCGGGATATTCTGGCATTTCGCGAGCAGCACAAGGACATCATCGTCAAGCCGCTTTACGGCAATGGCGGCGCCGGAATTTTCCGTATCAAGCCGGATGATGAAAATCTGAAGGCTCTGCTGGAAATGCACTTCGCCCGCACCAACGAACCGTTGATGATTCAGCGCTATGAGCCCGCCGTGCGCCTTGGAGACAAGCGCATTATTCTTGTGGATGGTACGCCCATCGGTGCGATTAACCGCGTTCCAGCTACAGGGGAAGCGCGGTCAAACATGCATGTTGGCGGGCGCGCAGAACGGGTGGAACTGACGGAGCGCGATCGGGAGATCTGTGATTCGATCGGTCCGTATCTTCGAGATCACGGCTTGATTTTCGTTGGTATTGACGTGATCGGGGACTGGCTCACGGAGATTAATGTCACATCCCCGACCGGGCTCCAGGAGTTGGACCGGTTCGAGGGCATTAACAGTGCCGGGCTGGTTTGGGACGCGATTGAGCGGCGCTACCCGTCCTGAAGTGACGGAGCAAGAAAGACGTCTGAGCGGTACAGCTCAGGCGTCTTTTTTTTCTGTTTCAGCTGACGCCGCATCATAGCGGATGGGAAGCTGCAACTCGGGCGTAGGCTCGTCCTGCGGTTCCGGTGCCTTGTCCTTTACAAAACGGTTATCCCACCATTCCGTAATTTGTCCCCGAAAATGAAACACGTAGACACCACCCCATGTAACGAGGCAGAGCAGGATCAGCAGGAAATTCAGCATCCGGGACCTCCAAAACGGTGAAAAACGGGTAACTCGCCCGTCATCCGCAACGCGTGTCTTGCCAGATGCATGTCTGGAAGGGCAAGAAGGACCCAACTGAACGAAGTTTCCGGACAAGCTCTCCAGTCTTGATGGGGAGCGGACACAGAAGGTCGCATATATTATGTCTTCAACTCTCTCCCCGCGTTCTGCACTGGATGCGGAGGCCGTCAAGGCGGCCTATCGTCGATGGGCGCGAGTTTACGATACTGTTTTTGGTGGTATCTCCGGCTATGGACGCAAGAGGGCTGTTGAAGCCGTAAATGCTCTCCCAGGAGAGCGGGTTCTTGAAGTTGGCGTTGGGACAGGCCTCGCGCTGCCGTCATATTCTCCGGATAAACGCATTACCGGCATTGATCTGTCGGAAGACATGCTTGACCGTGCCCGCCAGCGCGTTCTTCAGGACCGTCTGACTAACGTCGACGATCTGCTGGAAATGGATGCGGAAGCCACGACTTTCGAAGACAACAGCTTTGATATTGCCGTTGCAATGTTCGTCGCGTCCGTCGTTCCACACCCCGACCGTCTTCTTGCCGAACTGAAGCGCGTTGTTCGTCCGGGTGGTCACATCCTGTTTGTGAACCACTTTCTTGCAACGGGTGGCCTGCGGCTGACGGTAGAGCGCGGCATGGCCCGTGCCTCGCGTTCCCTCGGCTGGCATCCGGACTTCGCAATCGAGTCTCTTCTGCCCCCAGAAGACCTAAAACGCGCGACTATGACGCCCGTTCCGCCTGCCGGGCTGTTTACACTCGTGACATTGCCGCAATGCGAGAGTAAAAGCGACGCCGCAGCCCTGGTCGCCTGATCGGCGTATGGCTCCGGTTAAGCCGGCGCCGAGTATTCCGACGCTCGCTGCGGTATTCCTTGGCAGGGACCGACTACGCGATCATGACTTATCAGGCCTTCGACTCTACCCCCGCTCTTTCCAATAGACGGATCGGCGCATCCTTTATTTTACTGGCACTGTTTGCTGGTCTTCTGGGTGGGTCGTTGGCTCTGCCATTCCTTCAGATTCATCCGACTGCCGGGCAGGCTTTCTGCCACGGCATTCTGATGGCTTTCTTTGTAATCTGCCCGGCTGCGCTCGGTGGATTCGGCCAGTGGCTACTTCCCGCTGAACTTGGGACAGACAGAACAACTCTTCCGGCTCTGACACTCACGGGCTTCTGTTTTCTGTCAGCCGGCGTTGTGTTTCTTCCAATCCAGCCAATTATTGCACTCGCGCTCTGGGCTGTCGGGGTTTTCGCTGTCGCTCTGGATGTAATCACGACTTTTCTTGAAGGACGTGTTCTTCAGTTCCGGAAGCTTTCCCCACTGGCGTGGTCCATGCTTGCCACGGCATCAGGTGTGACGATTGTTGCGCCTGTTCTTGGTGCAATCATGACACGGATGATGATCAACGGGGCTCCGGCCAATGCTGCTCATGAACTGGTCAGTCTGCTTCATCTTCCAGAAACATCCCTGATGCTGACGCCAGCTCTGGGGCTGGTCTGCTATCTGCTGTCGTCGAGCCGGAGTAAGCCGGGACTGGCTGACCGGCTGGCTCCCTATGCTTTTGGCGTGATGGCCGTCGTTGGTCCGCTCTTCTGGATGGACGGCCTCTTTGGTGGTGTGCCTGCGGCAGTGCAGGGAAGCCTCGTGGTGTTGACGCAGCTTGCACCGTCAGTCCTGCTGGTGACTGCGCTTTGCATTGACGTCTGGAAGCAGCGACAGGAACTGGACGGAACGACGCTTTGGGCGTTGGGCAGCGTGATCCTTTTCTCAGCGGGTTGGATTGCAGAGTTCATGCCGGGGCATGGAACAGATCATTCAGCCGCGGCATTTGGTGGCATCATGGCTCTCTGTGGTGGTTTCTATGCCTGGATGATGCGTGTGCTCCCAGATCATATTCCGTCTCCATTGAGCCGTATGCATGCAGGCCTGACCTTTGTGGGGGCTCTTTGCTCTCTGACGCCCGCGCTGATGGTGGTCGGAGAAGGTCTGATGGGCCTCAGCCTGCTGACATTCGGCATACTCGGACTTTTCCTGATCAAGGAGACCGGGCGCGCCCGGGCCAAAGCATGAGTGAAGCAACACCCCTAGCCCCCTCGGGGCTTTTTTCAGTTCTGGGCGATAATGGAGACTCGTCGCTCAAGGACTGGCTGGCTCTGCTGAAGCCACGGGTTATTTCCCTTGTTGTGTTTACGGGCGCGGCGGGCATGGCTGTGGCTCCCCAATGGCCATCCATTCCCATCGGTCTTATTACCATCCTGTGCATCTGTATCGGTGCTGGCGCCGCCGGTGCGATCAATATGTGGTACGATCGCGATATCGACGCAGTCATGCGCCGAACAAATGTACGCCCGATCCCTGATGGCAGAATGCCAGCGGATAGTGCGCTGGTTTATGGTATCGCGCTGTCCGTACTGTCGGTTGTCGTGCTGTGGCTTGCCACAAATGTGCTTGCCGCAGGTATTCTGGCGTTCTCGATCTTTTTCTACAGCGTTGTGTACACGATGTGGCTCAAGCGGAGTACGCCACAGAACATCGTGATTGGTGGTGCCGCAGGGGCGTTTCCTCCAATGATCGGCTGGGCAGCGACCATGAATTCCATGGCAATTCTGCCCGTTGCCATGTTCGCCATTGTGTTCCTCTGGACGCCACCGCACTTCTGGTCTTTGTCGCTCTACGCATGCAAGGATTACGACAAAGCGGGCATCCCGATGCTGCCGGTCGTCAAAGGCGCCCGTCACACACGCTGGCAGATCCTTCTTTACACATTTATCCTCACGGCCGTCTCACTGTGGCCATCTTTCGCGCATGAATGCGGAATGTTTTACACAGTGACGACAAGCCTGCTGGATCTGGGCTTCATCCTGTGTGCCGTGCGTGTGCTGATGGACCAGCAGGATGCAACGGGCGTGAGCCTGACAAAAGACAAGCCAGCGCGCTTTGCTTTTCGATACTCGCTGGCTTATCTGTTTTTTCTATTTTGTGGTCTTCTGGTGGATCGGGTTCTGCTGTCATGAAAACAACGATGCCTGATCTCGCAGCGAAACGGCGTCAGAGCCGTATCGTCGGAATTGCAGGAGGGGTTATTACCCTCGCTGCAATTTTCTATGTGATTACACTGATCCGTTTCTAAGAACGGGCTTTCAGCCAGCCTGCTGGATGGCTGAAAGGATCCAGTTGCCGCGCCCGTCTGCGCGGACAAACGTCCAGAGTTCCGTAACGGTTACGGGCTCTGTTGAGCTTCCATCAATCACATTGCCAAACGAGTCGGTTGTGACGTCCGTCATGGAATAACGCATGGCAACCGTTGCATAGGTCAGGTTGCGTTCACGCCAGGCTTCAGACAGATCGCCGCGTTGAAACTGAACATTGGAGACAATGTTACGTGCGCCACGGCTGGCGAGATCGGAAAGCTGTTCGTTGAAGTATCCAGCCATTTCCGGTGTGGTCATGCTGGAAAGCGCACGTGTGTTCTGTGCACTCCAGGCTGCCTGGATATCAAGAAGGAGGCGCTGGAAGCTGGTATAATCGTCGTTGCTCAACGTGACGGGCGCGCTTCCTCCAGCCGCACTGAACGGAGCACTGCCAGACATCCCGTTTGCTGCCATCTTGCGACGATTAAACAGCCGAAGAACGAACATAATCAGCGCACCAATCACGAACACCTGGAACAAAAATCCAAGGAATGACGTGCCGCCGTTCATGCCACCAAAGAACCCGTGCCCACTCAGCATTCCGAACAGACCAGCGCCCAGCAGGCCTCCTGCAAAACCTGTCATGAAAGGATGGCGGTTTGGAAAGGACGGGCGATAACCCGGCGTCATGGGAGCCATCGGACGGGGAGCGGTCTGTGCACCATAGTTGGACTGCGGCGCCATTGTCCGGTCCATTGGGCGTGTCCAGCTCGGCGTGATGGATGTCCGTGGAGGCGCACTCCAGGTGCGTGAACCACGGCTCCCCATAGAGGCCCCGCCACCCGGACGGGCATCGGCGGAACCCAGCACGCAAAGTAGCGCACAGGCGACGGAGAAAAGACGAAAATTACGCATCAAAGTCCTGCAATGCTCATGCCATCAATCCGGATGCTCGGCGCATTCACGCTGCTCCGGAAGGAAAGATCACTGGCTGGAACCATACGGGAGAACATGTCCCGAAGATTTCCAGCAATCGTGAGTTCCGCAACGGGCTCAGCAAGCTCGCCGTTACGGATCATGAAGCCGGAAGCCCCTCGGCTGTAATCACCCGTCAGCATATTGATGGATGACCCCATGAGTTCCGTGACCAGTATTCCTTCCTTTATATCGGAACGCAGATCCCCTGCGGAAAGATCACCTGGTTCAAGATGAAGATTTGTCACACTTGGGCTCGGTGGACCTGAAACGCCTCTGCTTGCGCGCCCGTTGGACCGCAGATCAAGCTGACGGGCGCTTCTGGAATCCAGCAGCCATGTGGTGAGAACGCCGTCCGAAATCAGATCCAGAGCTGTCGCAGGGCAGCCTTCACCGTCGAAGGGGCGCGAGCCCGCACCACGAATACGGCGAGGATCGTCACGGACTGTCAGGCCAGCGGACAGAATACGCGTCCCCATGGCGTCTTTCAGGAATGACGTGCCTCTCGCAACGGATGCGCCATTGATGGCACTCGCCAGATGACCCAACAGGCTGGAGGAAACCCGCGGATCATAAATGATGCTGTATGTGCCAGTCTTTGGACGAGAGGGGTTCACGCGCGAGACAGCACGTTCTCCTGCCTCACGGCCGATAAGGGCAGGCGCGTCCAGATCTTCCAAATGGACAGTGCCGTGATGAGCGTAGTCCCGCTGCATCAGCGCGCCATCACCGGCCAGTACGCTGGCGCTGATGGAGTGCCCAGTACGGCTGTAACGCCCCATGAAGCCCGCAGACGTACCAAGCGCAATAACTGTGCGGCCATGTCCGGCAGAAGCGCCGTTGGTATTGGTAACA
Organism: Gluconobacter sp. DsW_058; assembly: GCF_002153615.1. Taxonomy (NCBI): domain Bacteria; kingdom Pseudomonadati; phylum Pseudomonadota; class Alphaproteobacteria; order Acetobacterales; family Acetobacteraceae; genus Gluconobacter; species Gluconobacter sp. DsW_058. The sequence goes on along the minus strand of NZ_JOPH01000058.1, from coordinate 84,572 downwards.
CCCGATACAGCCAGGGCAGCGTCTTCTGCTTCCCGAGCACGTGCCAAGAGCGCGTCCATGTGCGGTGCTGCCGTGTCTTCCAGATCCAGACCGGACGCATCAAAATGTCCAACCATGCTGTCAGGCGCAAGACCGCCAAAGCGGTCTTCTGGCACGACGAGCGCCATGGCACAGGCCTGTTCTGCCAGCCGATCAAACTCGGCCTCATCCAGAACGCTGGTTGACACTGATGCGGCTTTTTGGCCCCGAAAAACACGGAGACCAAGCGCGACACTTTCTGAGCGCTCTATGCCTTCAGGGACACCTTTCCGAACCATCGCGGATTCGGATTCATTTCTGATGAACACGGCATCGGCGTGATCGGCACCATGTCGTTTGGCAGCGGCGAGGAGGGCCTCAATGGGCGTAGTGGTCATGCAGCAAGCCTCGCAGTGATGTCTTCAATGGCAGGCACATTCTTCACGGGCCCAATAGCCGTGAAAGTTGGGGTGCCTGCAAAGATGGTCTTCGCAACCCGAAGAATGTCAGCTTCCGTTACGGCATCAATTTTGCCGACTGTCTCCGTAACAGGAACAGGGCGGCCATGAACCTGGATCTGGCGTGCCAGCTGTTCACACCGGCTACCCGTGCTCTCCAGAGACATCAGCAGGGATGATTTGAGCTGCGCACGGGCACGAGAAAGCTCTTCAGGTGTCAGGCCGTCCTGAAGGCGCTTGAGTTCGTCAATCATGACTGGCACCAGCTCAGCCACCTCGGCTTCGCCCGTTCCCGCATAAAGTCCGAACAGACCACTGTCGCTGAATGGGGAGGCAAACGAATAGACGCTGTAAACCAGCCCGCGGCGTTCGCGAATTTCCTGAAAGAGCCGCGAAGACATGCCGCCGCCCAACAGGGTGGACAGGATCATGACAGCGTAATGATCAGGGTGGTGATAGCTGACGGATGGAAAGCCCATCACCAGGTGGGCCTGATCAAGTTCGCGCGTGGTGCGGATGTCACCCCCGGCATAGTCCGCATTGCGGGGCGTTGGGGTCTGATGAGTGGGAAGGTCAGCGAAGTGCTCTTTCACGAGATCCACGACCTGCTGGTGATGCAGATTGCCGGCCGCGGCGATCGTGATGTTACGCGTGGTGTAATGTTCACGCATGTAGCCCATCAGCGTCTCACGCGTCATGCCGGAAACAAGCTCTTCGGTTCCTAGCGTCGGGCGGCCCATCGGTTGAGCCGGGAAGGCGCATTCCTGGAAGTGATCGAAGATGATGTCATCTGGTGTATCGTTGGCCTGACCGATTTCCTGGAGGATGACACCACGCTCACGATCGATTTCAGCATCCAGAAACGTGCTGTGCGTCAGAATGTCGCCGATAATGTCTACACCAAGCGTCAGATCCTCCTTGAGGAGCTTGACGTAATACGCGGTGGTTTCCCGCGCAGTGTAAGCATTGATATGACCACCGACATTCTCGATTTCTTCGGCAATACGGGCTGCGGACCGTCTTTCTGTGCCTTTGAAGGCCATATGCTCGAGAAAGTGGGAGACGCCGTTGTTTTCGGCAGTTTCGTCGCGTGTACCGATCGAAACATAGGCGCCGAAGGATACGGTCTCAACGCGTTCCATGCGTTCCGTGATGATGGTCAGACCGTTGTCGAGCGTGGTGACTTCAATCGTATCGGGCATGAGTTTCCGTAAAATCATAAAAAGACAGGCTCCCTGAGATGGGGAGCCTGTAGGAAGGAACAAGCCTGTCAGTGGCGGCGGATATGGGTGCGAACCGCATCCTGAATACCGGCGAGCTGACTGCTCATGGTGTCATAGCGCTCTGGGCGCTCGAAAAGATCAGCGAGGTGAGGCGGCAGAGCAGCCTTGATTCCGGTCGCTGCGAAAACAGCATCTGGGAATTTGGCAGGATGTGCAGTGGCTGCCGCAACCATCGGAATGCCCGGCTCCTGAAAGCGCTTGCCAACCGCCAGGCCGATCGCCGTATGGGGATCCGCCAGATAGAGGCTTTCGCTGTAGAAGTGACGCATGGCTTCGCTGGTCTGCTCATCACTGAGCGTCATGCCGTCAAAGACGTCTTTCATGCGCGTCCACGCATCGTGTGGTACGGCCATTCGGCCAGTTTCACGGAATTCTTTCATGATCGCAGCGCAACGCGTCGGGTTGCGGTCCAGAAGTTCGAACAGCAGACGTTCGAAATTGGACGAGACCTGAATGTCCATGGACGGCGAGAGGCTTGGCTCCACCGTACGGACGCTCATATCGTTTTCAATCAGGAAGCGCGTGAGAATGTCATTGCGGTTCGACCCGATGCACAGGCGACGGATGGGGAGACCCATCTGGCGTGCGGCCCAGGCTGCCAGCACATTGCCGAAATTGCCGGTCGGAACGGAGAAAGACACTTCGCGGTCTGGTGCGCCTAATGCCAGCGCTGCCCGGACGTAATACGGGATCTGGGCGGCGATACGGGCCCAGTTGATGGAGTTGACGGCGGAAAGAGAGACTTCGTCGCGGAACGTCGTGTCTGCGAAGAGGGCCTTTACCATGTCCTGACAGGTATCGAAGTCACCCTCGACGGCAATGTTCAGGATATTGTCGTCCGGAACCGTCGTCATCTGGCGGCGCTGAACTTCTGATGTCCGGCCTTTGGGGTGAAGAATGACAACGGACAGGCGCTCGCGGCCACGGCAGGCTTCGATGGCAGCCGAGCCCGTGTCACCGGATGTCGCACCGACGATCGTAACTTTCTGGTTCCGCTGGGTCAGGACATGATCGAACAGGCGGCCGAGCATCTGCATCGCCATGTCTTTGAAGGCGAGCGTAGGACCATGGAACAGTTCAAGTGAGAAAAGGTCCTGCTCCACTTCGCAAAGCGGCGCGACAGCGGCGTGATCAAAGCCCGCATAGGCGTCGCGGGCCATGTCGCGAAGAGTATCGCGGTCAATGGCGCCGTCGGAAAACAGGGAAATGACTTCGGCAGTCAGGTCCGCGTAGGAGAGCGTGCGCCATTCACGGAACGTCTGGGCGCTGATTTTTGGCCAGCTCTCCGGCATGTAGAGACCACCGTCTCCAGCAAGGCCGGCAAGGAGGATGTCGGAGAAGTTGGGTGCGTCGGCGGTTAGGTCGCCGCGAGTAGATCGGTAGCGCATGGGAAGTTTATATCACGACCTTCTATGGCAAGGCGATGCGAAGAATGTGCGGTTTTCCATCTTCTGATGTCAGAACGGCAACCTGATGACTGTCAGAAACCGCCAGTGCTCCAGCCTCGAGAAGGCGAGTATCCCGGATGAGGATCAGAGGATTGCGTTCGCTGCCGAACTGAAGGAGAGCGCCATCCGTAAGGTCAGACATATAGAAGACGTTTTCAGGGCTTAGGGTGATGCCGCCGAGGCTCGGCGTATCGCGCCATTCCACAATGCCATCAAGCTGCTCAACGGGCGTGAAAGCCGGATCTGTCAGGAGGGAGGCATCAATCCGATACAGGGGGCCGCAGGCGGGCATGTAAAACAGCCATTGCCCCTTGGCGTCGAGCGCTAAAAGCCGAACATTTCCGCCAGTCAGAGGGTGCCCGTCTGGTCCGTTGGTAATTTGTGCGTTGCGCGTGAACGGTCTGCGTCCTGTGACGGAGGGATCATAGGGCAGAAAGCGCTGTGCTTTACCGTTCTTCAGGGAAACGACAACGAGGGCCGGTTTTCCTTCATCCGTCACATAGGCAAAGCTGCCATGGACCTGAAGTGCCGTGAGATTGCTGCCTTTCAGCGTTCCACCGACGAATGGCACCTCTCCAATGAGCTTTCCATCCACAGAGAGATGAACAAGCTTAGCCTGAGGCGATACTGCTAGGCCCCAGTAATCCGATCCTGCCTGCGTCAGAAATGCGAGGGGTGAGATTTGTTCCTGCGCAGCGGTATCAATCGGAAACGGATGAGTGTGATTTTGGGAATCGAGTAAAACAGGGCGACCCTCTTCACTCAAAGCCAGGAAAGTGTCTGCGCCATGTGGAAGCAGGGAGCCAAGCTGAACACGCTCAAGCGCAGCATCAGCAACAATCTGTGCTGACTGCGGAGCATCTTTCCAAGGATGGTCTGCATAAGCAGGTGAAGAGAACAGACCAGCAGCGCCCAGAAGGACGCTCGCGACGGAATATACAAACCGGCTTTTCATAGCTCCAGACATCGGCCCGTCCAGAAAATTTGGCAAGCCTCAAACAGGACTAATAATCCAGCGTGGCTTCTCGCTCCGTTTTTTCTTCTCGGGTTTTCGATGAAAGAATGCGGGCTGCATGACGTTGCACGGGCGACAGTGCCGGTCGTGGGTTGGACAGCCAGGGGGCGTGTTCATGCTCAACCGGGAAAAGCACGGCTGCATGCATAAGCAACGCCGCATCTACGGTCATGCATTCAATGGACCAGCGTTGGTCGGGCATCCGGGCAATGTAATGACCGGATGCCGTTTGTCTGATTTCAATAGGGAACGTGCGCGTGGTCATACCCTGGCGCACAGTTGCATAAACCAGGCCCGGAACGCTGCCTGTCCGTTGTTCAAGATGCATGGTCAGACGCCTCTGGCTAGTCTTGTTACAAGACGTTATGACGCCGAGAGTCTAAAAATTTCGTTAACGCCTCATGGTGTTTCTTTGGGTTGTCTTGCCGAAATCTTCTCGAAGGAATGGATTTTCAGGGCATTTGGCCGCATCACTGACGCATGACAGGTCATTACAAGCCAGATCCGACGCGTTTTGCTTTTGACTGCTTCGCCAGAGGCGACCTCGCGAGCGCCGAAAAATCCTTTCGTGACATCTTGGCTCATGACCCTGCGCAACCTGATGCATGGCACGGCATGGCCTGTCTGGCTCGTGCTCGCGGGCAGAATGCGACAGCTATTGCGATGGCGGGACGGGCTTTGCAGGCTGGTGGCATTCCAGCATCAAGATCAGCGCGTGTTCATATCACATTGGGGTTGGCACTCGCTGCAGAGGGCCACTTTGAACCCGCACGTGCGGCGCTCTCCGTAGCGCGAACATTGCAGCCTGCTGACCCGCGCGCCCATGCCGCGAGTGCTGAAGTCTTTTTGCTGCTGGGGCAGCGTAAAGAGGCTTGTGAAGCTCTGGAGGAGGCGTGCGCCCTTGCGCGAGACGATGTCGAATATCTCACAAGGCTTGGTGAAATCTATCTGCAGGATGGGCGTCCGGATAAGGCACTTTTCAGTTTTGACAGAGTGACGAAACGTGCGCCGCGCGATGGGCGTGGCTGGGCTAATCTCGGAGCGGCATTTTTTGAAAGCAGACTTTTAGAGTCAGCCCTGCAGGCTTTGGAAAAGGCATGTGAGTTGGGAGCCCGAACCGGAGCAACTGTGAATAGTCTCGGCTTGGTTCAGATGGCTCTTGGGAATTTGCCGGAAGCACGCCACGCCTTGGAAGAAGCACTGGGCTTTGCTCCCGAGGATGCCCGGATCGCCAATAACCTTGGAACGGTTCTGATGGAGATGGGCGAGGAAGAGACAGCCAAGCGGCTTTTTTCGGTCATCGCTGATCGGACGTCTGGTTACGAGCAAGCCCAGGCTCGCTTCAATCGCGCGACTATTTTGCTGGGAGACGGCGAATTTTCGGAAGGCTGGCTGGAATTTGAAAGTCGACATCGCCTTCTGAATACGCCGCAGTCTTCTCCAGTGTGGGACGGCTCCGAAGGTGAATTGCCGATTGCTGTGACGGCAGAGCAGGGTCTGGGAGATAGCATCCAGTTTTTGAGGTTTCTGCCTTTAGCCGCCACCAGACGACCTCTCCGACTGCATGTGCCAGTGGCTGCGTTAGTAAGCCGGATGCCTACGATGGACCATGCTCGGATTCTGGAACCAGAAGGACCTGTCGCAGGAGAAATCAGTCTTCTGAGCTTACCATTTGTTCTGGGGCTGGCGGGCCAGGGAGGAACAGCGCCTTATCTGGAGTCTGCGTCGATCCCGCAACCGCGGGTTGTTGGACTCTGCTGGGCGGGAAATCCGTCTTACAAGTTTGATCGGCGTCGCTCTCTAAGCCTGAGATGGTTGGAGCCGCTGCAACGTGTTGAGGGCGTTCGTTTTGTGTCCCTTCAACAGGGAAGTTGCCCGGAATGGATGGAAAAGGTCTCTCTCGAAACACCCGAAGAGCTTGCGGACGCTGTAGGGCGGTGCTCGCTTGTTATTAGTGTGGATACCGCGGTGGCACATATGGCCGGTGCCGTGGGGCGCCCGCTTTGGCTGTTGAATCGCCGAGGCGGTGACTGGCGCTGGAAAACAACTCCCTGGTACCAGAATGTGCGGCAATTCAGACCAGAAGGCTTCCTGCCAGAAGCGTGGCCACCCGTTGTGGAACAGGTGGCCGAAAACCTCAGGGAGTGGGCGCAGCAACAGCCTTCTTGACGGTTTGTGACGTCAGGGAAGCAAGGAGTGTCTCACGTATGTGAGACAGGCGCGTTGGATCTGTGATCTTCATGCCCAGAAGGTCACGAACATAGAAAACGTCCACAGCCCGCATTCCATAGGTGGTAATGTGAGCAGAGGAAATCTGAAGCGACTGCTCGCTCAGCGTCGTTGTGATGTCATGGAGCAGGCCAGATCTGTCACGACCATTGATCTCGATGACGGTGTGCCGGTCCGAAGCGGTATTATCGATCACTACACGGGGTGGAACGTGAATAGCGCGCATCCGACGGGAAGCTCCGCGATGACGCGCCTCTGCGATACCCTTCTTCAGGTCGAGGCGACCAGACAGGGCCTGTTCGACCAGATGATTAAGACGCCCAAGCTGGTGAGGATCTTCAAAGGAACATCCATCAGCGTCCTGAACCCAGAAAGTATCCAGAGCCATGCCATCGCTGAGGGTGTGAATGCGCGCATCAACGATGGATGCGCCTGCGACAGCAAGGGCGCCAGCAATCTGTGAGAACAGCCCTGGATGGTCAGCACAGAGCACTGTCAGCTCCGTCACGCCGCGTTCCGGAATTGGATAAGCCTCGACCGTGACCGGTGAGCGATATCGGTCCGAATCGTGGATCATGCGCGCATGGCGCATATGGGTATCGGTGTCGAAACCGAGCCAGTAGCTGGGATATCCGAGAGCCAGAAAGTGCTCGATACTGCTTTCTGGCAGCAGCGAGCTCAGACCATCTCGGGCCAATTCACGAGCATGCGTGACGCGGCCGTCCTGCTCCGTTGCGGCCAGTCCGCCTTCCAGAACTTCTGCTACGCGGGAAAACAGCTCACGTAGAAGCGTGGCCTTCCATGCATTCCAGACTTTGGGGCTGACGGCGCGCATGTCCGCGATTGTCAGGAGGAGGAGAAGGCGAAGGCGTTCCGGAGACTGAATGGTGTCTGCGAGATCAAGGATCGTCCGGGGATCATCAATGTCTCTGGTGAATGCTGTCTGGGACAGCAGCAGATGATGCAAAACCAGCCATGAGACTGTCTCTGTCTCTTCAGGATCCAGACCCAGTTGTGGGCAGATGGTGAGGGCCAGATCCGCCCCGAGCTCCGAATGATCGCCGCCACGGCCCTTGGCAATGTCATGGAGAAGAACCGCGACATAAAGGGCCCGGCGTGAGCGCAGATCCTTGGCGAGCCCATAAGCCAGCGGGATCTCATCCGCCATATGACCCGCTTCGATCTGGCCCATCATACGGACGGCCTCGATGATGTGCTCGTCCACCGTATAGATGTGATAGCTGTCGAACTGCATTTGGCCGACAACGCGTGACCAGTCCGGAAGCAGGCGACCGAGCAGGCCGGTTTCGTTCAGAATGGGAAGCCAGAACGGAACGGTTTTTGTCTCATCCGCACTCGGTTCACAGAGCAGATTAAGAAAGATCTGCGCTGTTTCCGGATCATCCCGCAGTTCAACGGCATGCCGTTCGTTGCGGATAAGCTGCTGAATGGCAAGTGGGTGCAGTTCCAGATCATGCCGGCGCGCGCAGTCCAGCATTCGGAACATATCACGCGGGTTCTTCGCAAACGTGACCGGATCAACAGGGCAGAGGCGTCCGGCAATACGTTCGAAACCTTCTGGCCCTGGGAGTGCTTCCGGATGAGTGTCGCTTGCCTGATCCTGCAGGCGCATCAGCACGATCGGCTGAAGAACATGCGTCAGGCGCATGACGTCCCGTGCTGTCAGGAAGTAGTGTCGCATGAAGCGCTCGACACCGCGCTGACGTCCGTGCGTGGCATAGCCCATCCGGCCACCGATGACGGGCTGAACGTCAAAGGTGAGCCGCTCTTCCGCGCGGCCGGTGATGTAGTGAAGGTGCAGCCTGACAGTCCAGAAAAAATCCCACGCACGCCGGGCGCGGTGGGTTTCACGGTTGGTCAGGAGGCCAAAGGAAATAAAGGATGGTGTCGGGACGGCTTCGGCAGGGGCCGTGCTCTGGTCTGGCGTTGTAATGGCGCAGCCAAGAGCAGCACGGCCCATCCAGTTCAGCGTTTGAAGATCACGGAGGCCGCCGCGGCCTTCCTTGATGTTCGGCTCAACCATGTATGGGTTGTCACCAAAACGGCGATGGCGCAGCTCACGCTCTTCAATCTTGCCACGGACGAAATCGCACAGCGTGTCGTTCTGGAGGTCCGCGCCAAGGGCTGAGCGGAGATTACGGGCGAGCGTCCGGTCACCATAAAGGGGGCGCAGGTCCAGAAGGGCCGTGCGGATGGTCAGATCTTCGGCCACGTCCTTGATGCAGGCGCTGATGGAGCGCGTCGCATGACCGACTCGGAGGCCAAGATCCCAGAGGGCATAGAGAATGAACTCAATGCGTGTGGTCAGGGCCGGAGATGCATCTTCCGGAATGAGAAACAGGATGTCGATATCACTGAAGGGGGCGAGAAGGCCCGCTCCATAGCCGCCGGTGGCACACAGACAGAGTGGCTCTTCGGAGGACGCATTGTCCTGGGCGGCAGAAAGATCAGCCAGCGCACAGACAACGCTGTCGGCCTGAGCCGCGAGCGCGCGTGCCGCATCGATCCCCGAGATCAGGCGCTTTTCGAACCTGATGCGGATATCTGCATGGCCATTGCCAAGATGACGACGAAGGATGGAGAGGACGTCATCTCGGGACGTCAGCCCCTGTGCGGCGGCAGTCTGAAGAGCTGTTTGCAGCGACGGGGTCATGGCTTTGCGGTCAGACAGGGTCGTATCCGTATCGTCAGCGAAAGGGGAGGGAAGACTTTCGCCCCAGAAACCAGCACTTTTCAAGTCCTGTCTCCTGTAGCGAGGCGTTTAAGATCATATAGCGCGGCTAGCGCCTCTCGGGGAGATAGATCATCCGGATTGATGGTTGTGAGCGCATCGAGGGCCGGAGAGTGCAGAACCTGCGGCTCCGGGGCGTCTTCTGATGCGTCTGCAACGGCTTCGAACAAAGGCAGCGAAGAGCGGGCTTCAGCCTGTTCACGTTCGAATGTGCTGAGAAGCCGGGAAGCACGGTTCACCACCGATTGCGGAATCCCGGCCAGTTTGGCCACATGAAGGCCCCAGCTCTTACGGGCTGAGCCAGGACGGACTTCATGCTGGAAAATGACTTCGCCGCGCCACTCTTTGACGGCCATAGTGTACGGAGCCAGACGCGGCAGAAATTCGGTCAGAGCGCCCAGCTCATGGAAATGCGTAGCGAAAATCGTGCGCGAGCCAAGTTGGGTATGGAGCGCTTCAAGCGTTGCCCAGGCAATAGAGAGGCCATCCAGCGTTGCCGTTCCACGTCCAATTTCGTCGACGACGACAAGAGATTTGGGACCAGCCTGATTGAGAATGGCAGCGGTTTCAGTCATTTCCACCATGAAGGTGGAGCGCCCACGCGCCAGATCGTCTGCACCACCCACACGCGAAAATAGCCGGTCCACAACACCAATACGGGCGCTTTTCGCCGGAACCGGCAGCCCGGCCTGCGCCATGATCACGGCAAGAGCAGTCTGGCGGAGGAATGTGGATTTACCCGCCATATTCGGGCCGGTGAGAAGCATGGCGCGGTGTTCTGGGGGAAGAGCGCAGTCATTGGGAATGAAGCGTGCGTCCGCGCTGCCGGTTTCTGTGAGGGCGGCTTCGACAACGGGATGTCGGCAAGCGACCAGCTCGAAATCGGTATCGGCCGTGACCGTTGGGCGGCACCACGATCCTCCCTCTGCCAGAATTGCGCAGGATCGTAAGACGTCTGTCAGGGCAAGATGTTCTGCGACCTTGTCCAGCGCTGGAGTTTCGAGGATGCGGGTGCAGAGCGCTGTGAAAAGGCGGCGCTCCAGCGTGCTCGCTTTGTCTGCTGCTTCGAGGATGGCGCGATCCAGCGCAGCGAGTTCTTCGGTGGAGAAGCGTGCGAGGCTCGCTGTGCCCTGTCGGAAAGAAAGCTCAGGTCGTTCTTTCAGCTTCGCCCCGGCTGCGACAGGGACCTCGATGACGTAACCCAGTTGAGCATGATGGCGGATCTTGAGATTGCCGATCCCGTACTCTTCGGAGAGGCGCCCCTGAAGTGCTGCGACGATCCGTCTGCTTTCATCCCGGAGTGTCCGGTATCGATCCAGCTCGGCATCAAATCCGACGGCGATGAAACCACCGTCCTCGATGCGTGCAGGCAATTCTTCCGCAAGCGCAGCTCTCAGCGTGTCCAACAGGGCATCGGCGCGGCCATAAAGGCCAGCCGTCAGCGTGCGAATCAGAGACGGTGTGTTTTTGTCGCAGGCTGGCTGGAAAAGGGCTGTCAGGTCGTCAGCGGCAATCAGAGTATCGCGAATGGATGCGAGATCGCGCGGTTGGCCACGTCCTGCCGAAAGGCGGCCGAGGGCGCGAGCCGGGTCTGGTGTGCGTTTGAGAATATCGCCCAATGCGGCTGTAAAACCCGGAACGGATTGAAGCCACAGCCATGCGTTCTGACGCTCGGTGATGGTGATGGCGTCAGTGAGTGGAGAGGAAATCCACTGAGAGAGCAGGCGGGAGCCTGCTGCTGTGACAGTGCGGGAGATCACACCGAACAGGCTGTATTTCGTCTCCCCATCACGGGTACGCAGGATATCGAGGCTGGCGCGGGTTGCTGGGTCGATCCCGAGCACGCCGCTGATGCCCTGCGGCATCGGACGCGAGAGTCTGGGAAGCGCTCCGGCCTGACTGCGCTGCACATAGTGAAGTGCCATGGCACAGGCGATGGCCTGCTCGTCCGGGAAGTCTCCGAGCGCATCAATCTGTGCCACCCCGTAGGCGCGGGAAATCAGAGTGCGGGCGCTATCCAGAGACGGCGGAACAGCGACTGGTGCAAGCCGGCTGGCGTGGTCTGCCGGGATGAGTTCCGGATCTGAAAGAACTTCCGCAGCGTCCAGGCGGGCCATCAGCTCTGGAAGGGCGACTTCAGGCACGGACGTTGTCTCGAACGCGCCTGTAGAAATATCGATCCAGGCTGCGCCAATCATTTTGGAGCGGCGGTCTCCGGAGCGGGCAATAGCCAGAAGCAGATTGGCGCGGCCAGCTTCGAGCAGTTCGTCTTCCGTCAGAGTGCCCGGAGTGACGACACGGACGATCGCACGGGGAAGCGGGCCTTTCTGGCCTTTTTGCGGTGCCTGCGTTTGCTCAGCAACAGCAACGCGAAAGCCTCGGCGAATCAGACGAGACAGATAGGCCGGTGCCGCTGCAACCGGAACGCCGCACATGGGAATCGGCTCGCCGTTGTGATTGCCCCGTGCTGTCAGCGCGATATCGAGTGCCATCGCGGCGGCTTGGGCATCTGCGAAGAATAGCTCGTAGAAATCACCCATTCGGAAGAACAGAAGAGCATCTGGCTCCTGATGCTTGAGCGCGAACCATTGCGCCATGGAAGGCGTGGCATTGGCGGCAGAAGGCAGGGGCATGAACGTGCCGATGGGTCCGGTCTCCGGTGGTGAGATATGAGGAGGGGAGGGGAAACTACCGTGTCCCTGCCGGTGTGTGAACCGGCAGGATCAGTGTCTTAGCGTGTGCGTCTTCTGGCGATGCGCGTTTGCAACGCTGCGAGCACGTCACTGAGTTTCAGAACCTTCAGGGCGTCGAGAGAAATGGCGTAGACCACGCCCCCGAACACGATCAGTGCGCCCAGCATGCTTAGGCGCCAGATTCCGTGCCAGTTCGGCAGGTCGGGAGCGGCGAACTTCTGCGCTGCGGCAACCCAGAGGGCCATCATGAGAGAGGCGCCGATTATGCGGGCTGAGCGGCTTTTTAGTCGTGGGTCAGGCTGGAAGATGCCACGGCGATGCAGCAGCACGGCCAGAATGGCAACGTTCACGACCGCTGCAATCGTGCTGGCCAATGGAGGGCCCACATGAGCCAGTGGCTTGTAGAGCAACAGATTGAGCGCCAGATTCAATCCAAGGGTAAAGAAACCAATCCGGACCGGAGTGCTGGTATCCCCTTCCGCGAAAAAGCCGGGCGAAAAGACCTTGATGAGTACAAATGCTGGAAGCCCAAGGGCGTAGGCCCGCAGGGACTGGGCGGACTTCAGTGCATCTGCGACCGTGAAGTGACCGTAGCTGAACAGGCCAGCCATGATCGAGGGAGCCAGTGCAATGAGGCCCATCGTTGCGGGAAGCGTCAAAAGCAGGGCGTAATCGAGGGCCCGGTTCAGGCTGGCATGTACGGAAGCTCGGTCGTTGTTGGCCACGTGTCGCGTGAGAAGCGGCAAGAGGGTTGTACCCGCCGCCGCACCAAGAACGCCAAGAGGGAGCTGGTTGATCCGGTCCGCGAAGTACAGAATCGACGGGGAACCAACGGGCAGTCTGGTGGCAATGATCGTGTCCACCATCAGGTTCATCTGTGTGACACCCGATCCGACGAGACCGGGTCCCATCCGGCGCATCAGACCACGGATATCTTTTGAAAAGCTGGGGCGAACGAGATGCGGAGCGACACCGGCACGATGAGCGGCCCAGTAGAGGGCACCCAGCTGGACAATGCCCGAAATAACGACACCCCATGCACTGGTCAGGGCAACACTGTGCCAGACATAGGCCCCTAGAAAGATCGCTGCGATGCCGATGATGTTGAAACTCAGATAGGCAGCGGATGCAGCGCTGAATTTCCCCAGACCATTCAGCACACCGGAAACCAGAGCCGCCGCACAGATCATGACCATGTAGGGGAAAGTGATCTGTGTCAGCGTCAGGGCCATCTCAAAACGCTCGCCTTGAAAACCGGGGGCAAGAATCGAGATGATGAGGGGCATGCACAGTTCACAGATGATCGTCAGGATCATCAGCCATGCCACCAGAGCGGACAGAGCCTGCCCCGCAAAACGCAGGGCTGCGGTGCGTCCCTCAGTCTCATACTTGGCAGTGAACATCGGCACGAAGGCTGCGTTGAACGCGCCTTCTCCGAACAGTCGCCGGAACATGTTCGGCAGGCGCAGGGACACCAGATAGGCGTCCTGTGCGGGGCCGGCTCCAAGGAAGGCAGCGAGAAGCTGGTCACGAATCAGGCCCAGAACACGCGAAAGCATGGTCCAGCTGCCAACTGTCAGGAAATTGCGAAGCATTTCCTGTCTCTAGCGTATCCCGCTGACGGGTAACATATCCTCCTGAAGCCAGAAGGAACGATTTTTAGCGAAGAACAGTCTCGCGCGCGTAAAGTTTTTCCGAAGGACGCATCATGGAAGGGCGAACGGCAGCCAGACCGATACAAAGCAGAACAATTTCCAGCGTCAGCATGACGCTCGCCCAGAAGATGCCGGGCAGGCCCAGAAAGCTCGTGACGTGATGTGCGACAGAAGGCGTGAAGGCGCCAAGGGCAGCAACCACCAGAAGCGGCAGAATGGGCCGAAGGAGAGACGCTGTCATGAGAAGTCTCCTGTCATATTCCTGTCATGAGGCTCGCGTTTTTTGATACGCTGCGTCAAGGAAAAAGAGGAAACTCTCGATCCCGTCTGCGTGTTATTTTGTATCATGGTCAAAACCGCATTTTCCTCATCTCCATCAGACACCGCAGAACTCTTACGAAGGCTGGAGCGGCTCAAGCGTCTGGCCTGGGTTCTGAACTCGGCTGTCCGAATTCCCGGGCTTCGCTTGAGAGCAGGTATTGATACGGTCTTGGGGCTCATTCCCGGAGGAGGGCTGGCTCTTGGAACGCTCCTGTCCCTCTATATTGTCTGGGAAGGCCACCGGATGGGTGTGGGAGCAGCAACCGTTCGCAAGATGCTGCTTAATGTGGGCATCGAAGGGGTAGTTGGTGTTGTTCCGCTAATGGGGGACCTGTTCGATACCGTGTTCAAAGCCGACATGCGCAATGTCCGCCTGATTGAAGAGGCGCTGTCCCGGCCGGAAACCGGGGCACCCTATAATTCAGTGATCGAGAAGAATCCGGCGGACGGCCTCTTCTACCCGTCCGGGCGTCGGTTTTGAGAGCGGTGTGAACCATCGCACGAGATGCCCTTCACGGTTCACGAGATACTTATAAAAATTCCAGCGGGGGCGGGATAAAAATCCGCCCTCTTTACCCAACCATTTGAAGAGCGGGATGGCGTCTGGCCCTTTGACATGGGCTCTGGCCGCCATAGGGAATGAGACCCCGTAATTGCGGTGGCAGAATGTCTTGATCTCTTCTGCTGAGCCCGGCTCCTGCTCGCCAAAATCATTCGAAGGTACGCCAAGAACCGTCATGCCGTCCGGGTAGTCGCGCCCATAGAGGGACCACAGATGCTGCAAGCCTTCATACTGGGGGGTAAAGCCGCATTTTGAGGCTGTGTTGACGATCAGGAGTGGCCGACCACGGAACTGGGAAAGATCAATTGTTTCCCCAGACAGCCCGGGCAGGTGGAAATCATAGGCGCAGGTCATGGTTTCTCCCCCTCATTTTCATCTACTGTAATATCATACTGCTAAAGAGGCGAGAGCAGGGCTGGACATGGCGCTGTCATGCAGACAGGTTGTGCAACCGTTCTGTTTTTGAAAGGGAGCTTGCCTTCGTGATCCTGCGCGTCCTGATCGGCATGGCCGGTCTTCTCTGTCTTGGCGCGTTATTTTCCACGAACTGGCGGGCGATCGACTGGAAACTGGTTGCGCGTGCCTTAGCCCTTCAGGTGGCTATTGCAGCCGTAATTCTCTGGATTCCTGCCGGGGCACATGGGCTCCACATGATTTCCGGGGCCGTGACGAAGGTCCTGTCTTACGGGGATCAGGGAAGTGCCTTCCTTTTCGGTGGTCTTGTAGGGCCGAAAATGGACACGGTTTTCGGGGACGGAGGATTTATCTTCGCCCTCAAGGTTCTGCCTGAAATCGTGTATGTCGCGGCGCTTCTGGGGCTGATGCAGCACTGGGGTGTGCTTCAGTTCCTGTCGCGCATCATCGGTGGCGCTCTCGCGAAAATTCTCGGCACCACGCAGCTGGAATCTTTTTCAGCCGTTCTGACCATTTTCCTTGGCCAGAGTGAAATGCCGATTGCGCTCCAGACCTGCTTGGCCGGTCTCTCTATTGGAGAGCTGGCGACGGTTCTGTGCAGCGGGACGTCATCCATCGCAGGCTCAGTTCTGGCAGGTTATGCATCGCTAGGGGTTCCGATGGAGAACCTGCTCGCTGCATCTGCAATGGCTATTCCGGGTGGCCTGCTGTTTTCACGTGTTCTGTTCCCCGGCCCGAGGCATGTCAGCACAGAGATTGCTGGGGCGGATCATGGCCATCACAGCATGTTTGAGGCCTTAGCCGAAGGTGCCATGAACGGTGCCAAAATCGCGGTTGCAGTCGGGGCAGTTCTGATTGCCTTTGTTGGCATTATTGCCCTGACAGATGGTCTTCTGGCGATGGTCGGGCTGTCTCTCGCGCAAATCCTTGGTTACGTTTTTGCGCCCTTTGCCTGGCTGATGGGCGTGCCATGGTCTGAGTGTGTAGTGGCGGGTGGATTGCTCGGCCAGAAAATCGCTTTCAATGAATTCGTCGCCTACGTGAATCTTTCTCCAATGATTCATGCGCATGTCCTTTCGCATAGAACCATTACGATCCTGTCTTTCGCACTGTGTGGATTTGCGAATATTTCCACCATTGGCATTTTGATTGGTGCGTTTGGCAGTGCGGAGCCGCGCAGGCGGACGGATGTATCGAAACTGGCGGTGCGCGCCGTGGTGGCCGGTACGCTTTCTAACGCCATGAGCGCTGTGATCGCCGGGCTGTTCGTCTGAAAAGCCGATTATTCCAGCGTCGGAGGTCGGTCCAGCAGCAGCGTTCTGGCTTCTTCCAGTGTAAGTTTTTCTGAAAGCAGATGGGTGATCGTCTCAAGGATCGGGACATGTACGCCCATCTTGTGAGCGAGCGCCACGAGCGCTGGCGCCGTCAAAACGCCCTCAGCAACCGTTGTACGGGAAGCGAGGATTTCTGACAGGGGGCGACCCTCTCCGAGCTCAATACCGAGACTGTAGTTCCGTGAGCCTCGCCCGGTACAGGTCAGGATCAGGTCTCCAACGCCAGATAGGCCCGCCAGAGTGGCAGCACGTCCGCCCAACGCTTCGGCCAGGCGCGCGATCTCTGCGACAGCCCGGGTGATAAGGGCTGCCCGGCCATTTTCGCCCAGGCCTGCTCCGATCACGATACCCGCGCCGATCGCCACAACGTTTTTTGCTGCTCCGGCAAGCTGCACACCCGCAATGTCATCACTGGCATAGAGACGAAGCGATGACGAGTTGAGGATACTGGTGAGATCTTTTGCTAGCGCCAGATCTGTGCTGGCCAATGTCGCTGCTGCCGGAAGGCCTTTTGCAATTTCAATGGCGAAGTTTGGCCCGGAGAGAACGGCAGTTGGCCGATCAGGCATCGTTTCGGCGAGTACGGTAAGTGGCAGAAGCGAGGTCGCCTGTTCCAAGCCCTTACAGCACGTCACGACCGGCACACCTGGAGCGAGAACACCTTCCAGTGCGACGGATACGGATCGGGCAGTCTGAACGGGCACAACCAGAAGCACAACGTCCGCATGTGTTGGGAAAACGCCTGTAACGGTGACCGCGTCAGGAAGCTGGATATCGGGCAAGCGAGGAAGCTCCCGGACGCCAGCAGGAACCGGAGTTCGCATCCAGAGTGTAACGCGTGCTCCAGTACGGGCCGCGGCACATGCGAGAGCCGTTCCCCAGGCGCCTGCGCCGATGACTGCGATATGGCGCCCGTTCATGTTCATTCCTCTACCAGACGTTCAATATGCACCTGCATGTCGTCTTCCGGGTCATCCGTCGCAAGCCCCTGCTTCAACGCATTCAGGACGCGCGCGGCATCTTCTTTAAATCCGAAAGGAGCATTCACGACCAGCATTCCGCATCCATTCAGGCGAGACGGGTCCAACGCCGGGCGCAGAAGAAATTCACATGCCAGAATGTCGCGAATGCCTGCATCTTTCAGGGCATTGTAAAAGGCTCGAACCGGGGTGCGGTGCTTGATGGGATACCAAACCGCGACAATGCCTGCGCGAAAGCGATTGCGGATCAGCGAGATCGCCTCAGCACATTGCGTAAAGTCGTCCAGCTTCTCAAATGGCGGATCAATCAGAACCAGACCACGCTTCAGATCTTTAGGGGGGAGAAGCGCGCGTAGAGCTTCATAACCGTTGCGATGATGAATGGAGACCTGCGGGTCATCCCGGAAAAGGCGACGTAACGGGCGAACATCTTCTGGGTGAAGTTCGCAGGCCACAAGCTGGTCCTGGGGGCGCAGCGCATGGCGAGCGAGGGCCGGTGATCCCGGATAAAGGCCAAGGTCGCGCACGGCGGACAGATAATCCTGAAGAGCGGGATCTTCCGAGTCCAGAAGTCGGCCGATCCCGCTTTTCCATTCGCCGGTTTTCTGGGCTTCTTCAGAAGACAGGTCATACTGTCCGCAGCCTGCATGTGTATCGAGAACACAAAATCCCGCAGGTTTGCGCGCGAGGGACTTCAGAAGCACCAGAAGGATCGCGTGTTTCATGCAATCCGCAAAATTTCCGGCGTGGTAGGCGTGTCTGTAGTTCACGGGAGACGGGTTCCGGCTATGGAATCAGGAAGGGCTGTGAGCGGGATGACGTTCCGCAAGAGGCCAGCGGGGGCGGGCTGCGACATCTATTTCGTTGGGATGCTCACCCGCATGGAGGCGCTCAAGGGCTGCCCAGCCGATCATGACAGCATTGTCCGTGCAAAGGCGAAGCGGAGGAGCGATAAATGGGATACCGTGGCGGTCTGCAACAGCTTCCAGCGCACCGCGAAGTGTCCGGTTCGCAGCTACGCCACCTGCGACGACGAGTGCAGTCGTGTGAGGCGCCATTGCAAGCGCATGTTCCGCACGGTCTGCCATGACATCTGCCACAGCCTGCTGGAAGGATGCGGCGACGTCGGCAGCGAACTGGCGCGGAAGAGCGCCTGATCCCAAGGGCTCGATCAGGCGGCTGACGGCTGTTTTCAGGCCGGAAAAAGAAAAGTCGCAGCCTTCACGCCCTTTAAGCGGGCGAGGAAGCGCAAAAGCATCAGCGCGGCCTTCCTGTGCCAGCTTTTCAAGAGCAGGCCCACCCGGCCAGCCAAGACCAAGCATTTTGGCAACTTTGTCGAAGGCCTCGCCGGCGGCGTCATCAATGGTGCCACCAAGACGCACGTACTGGCCTGTCTGCTCCACGGAAATGCACTGGCAGTGACCGCCTGAGACTAGCATCGTCAGAAAGGGAAACTGAAGATCAGCCTCAAGAGACGGCAGTCGAGCCGTCAGGACGTGCCCTTCAATGTGGTTGACGGCAATAAAAGGTCGGCCCAGTGCGAGAGCCAGCCCTTTTGCATAGGAACTGCCCACAATCAGCCCACCAATCAGGCCCGGGCCAGTCGTTCCTGCGAAGGTATCAATGTCCTGCAAGGTGAGGGCGGCCTTGTCGAGCACGGACTGGACAAGGGCGGGCAAGGCATCAAGATGAGCTCGTGCTGCAATTTCTGGTACGACGCCCCCAAGAATGGCGTGATCGTTCTGGGAAAGAACACCTTCGGCGAGAATGGTGCCGTCATAGGCCAGAATAGCGCAGGCGGTATCGTCGCAGGACGTTTCGATCGCCAGAAGGGGGCGGGATGCAGCAGGGTCAGACATGGCATGCATTATGACCGAGTCTCTCATATCATGACAGCCCCGCCTGAATGAGCTACAGGTGCGGTCCATGAATGCTTCCGTCCTGTCTTCCGACGCCCTTCAAAAGGTCGCGGCGGAAGCCGTCCGCCGATCTCATGCCGCCAGCCCGTCCGGCCAGCGCAAACTCCCACTCAGAGTGGGCTCGCGCGCGTCACCGCTGGCGCTGTGGCAAACGCGGACGTTTCTGACACGTCTGACCCGTTTTTGCCCGGTCCTGCGTGACATGGGAGCGTTCCAGGAACATCAGATCAGCACTGAAGGTGATCGGAACCTCAGCCAGCGTCTGGCGGAAATTGGTGGCAAGGGCCTGTTTGCCAAGGAAATCCATGAAGCTCTTGTAGCGGGCCGGATCGACTTCGCAGTTCATAGCCTCAAGGATCTCGAAACCAATCTCCCTCCCGGTCTTGTCCTGGCGTGCACGCTGAAGCGTGAAGACGCTCGGGATGCCATTATCCTGCGTGACCGGTCCACCAAAGTTGACCCGGCTGATCCGTATGCGTCCTTGCCAGAGGGTGCCTTGATCGGTTGTGCGTCCGTCCGTCGACAGGCGCAGATGCTGAGCCGTCGCCCGGATCTCCGGTTTGGGCTGCTGCGTGGCAATGTTCAGACGCGTCTCGACAAGTTGCAGGCGGGGGCGTGTGATGCCACGCTTCTGGCGCTTGCTGGACTACGGCGTCTCGGGATGGAAGACCGTGTCGATATCGTTCTTGAGCCGGACCAGATGCTTCCAGCCGCAGGGCAGGGTATCGTCGGTGTAACGGTACGCGAGAGTGACACGGAGCTGCGTGAGCTTCTGTCTGCCATCGAAGACCCGGAAGCCCGGGCCGTTTCAACTGCGGAGCGTGCTCTGCTGGCCGAGCTTGACGGGTCCTGCCGAACGCCAATTGGCGGATATGCCAGAATTGAGGCTGGCGTACTGAAGCTGACAGGTATGGTTGCGAGCGAAGACGGAACGTTCCTGATCCGCCGTGAAATCACTGGTGCGCCACTTGAGGCCGCCCGGATGGGAACGGAACTGGCAGACGAGCTGCGCCGCAATACGCCTGCTGCAATTTTTGCCGAGATGACACGCGCCTGATCATGGCGCGGCGCGCTGTTCTGGTCACGCGTCCCGAGCCGGGTCTGGCTTCTACCTCCGAGGCCCTTCAGCTTCAGGGATGGAAGGCGATTGCCTGCCCGATGCTGGAAATTCAGACCTACGAACCTATAGCCGTGACTGACTGCGCGGCTGTAGCTTTGACAAGCGCCAATGCGCTGGCCGCTCTTAAAAATTGGCCGCGAGACCGTTTGATGGTCACGGTAGGAGCAAAAACGGCTGAACATGCTCGCGCCATGGGCTTTTCCAATGTTCATGCCGCAGATGGCGACGCTGAAGCTCTGCTGGAGTTCTGCCGTCGTCACAACCTGGCGGGACAGTCCCTCATGCTGGCATGTGGCAAGGGTTATGGCCTCGATCTGGCCGCAGCGTTGAGGGCCAGGCGCATCGACGCATACGCAGTGACGAAGAGGCAAGCTCTTACGGATGCTGCGCGAGACGCTTTGTTGAGCGACCGTGTCGAAGGGGTTGTTCTTTATTCCGGAAAAACGGCTGAAGCCTTCATGGAGGCTTTGGGAGCGCCGGAGCGAAATGCTCTGTCCGGTGTGAGGGCGCTCTGCCTGTCAGAGGCCATCGCTACACGCCTGACCGAAAAGGACTGGCGTGCAGTGGAGTGGCCCGATCCGCTGGAACGGCTCGGGCCTTTCGTCGCCTGAAGGATCAGGCTTCGCCAGCTGGCTCAGGGAACTGCTGGGCGCGCTTGGCCTGCCACAGAGCAACGAAGTCGATCGGCTGCAGAACCACCGGCGGGAAGCCACCGTCACGGGTGACGTCGCTGATGATGGAACGCACATACGGGAAGATCAGGCGCGGCACTTCAACCAGCAGGATCGGCTCGACGAGTTCCTGCGGAGCGTTGCCGAGAGTTACGATGGCAGCATAGGTCAGCTCGGCAATGAAAACCGTGCGGCCAGCCTTGCCACCTTCTTCTGCTGCGGGTTCAGCAGCTTCGGCGCGGACGGCCAGGGCAACCTCATAAACCGGCTGCTCTTCTTCCAGGCGATTTGCCTGAACATCAATGTTCACGGAGATCTGCGGTGCAGCGCGCAGGGTTGCGAAAATGGAAGCGCCAGCCGGGACTTCAAAGGACAGGTCCTTCGTGTACTGCAGATTGACGGCAAGCGGCATCTGCGGCGGAGCGCCTTCCATGTTCTGTGCAGTGTTGTCGGTGGTATTCTCGGACATGTACGGTCTCCGGATCCGCGAGGCGGATAGCGATGGAACGATTGCGATACAGTGGCGGTAGCATGATGTGTCATGCGCGCCAAGACGGGGTTCCTGCATGCGGAAGGTTGAGATTGGTCCGCTGTCGCCCTATCTGTAAGACAACGGAAATTCCAACGATCTGTGTGAAACATAATCTTCATGTCTTCTGACGACATTCATCTTCCCTCCGCTCTGATGGGCCATTCCGGTCACGCGTTCCCATGGGACATCGTGGTGCTGGCAATTCTGGCGATTGCCTTGGGCTTTCGCCTGTACCGCGTGCTGGGGCGTCGCATTGGCATGCAGGGTGTGCGTCAGGAGCGTCCGCCGGTTTTCGCTGCTGGTGGGCAGGCTTCCGCGCGTCCGACGCCTCCACCGCTGCCTGGTACAAGCCAGCGGGGTGAGGAAACGGTCGTGGCGCAGGTCGAATACGACATTCCCGCTCCGGCAACCCGGGTGGGCAGCGTACTGGGTCGTATGACCCAGCTTGATGCGGGTTTTACGCCTCAGGCTTTTCTTAAGGATGCTGAAAACACGTTCCGCCAGATTGTTCCGGCTTTCGCTGCGGGGGACCGCGCGGCTCTGTCAGGTCTGATGACACAGGAGACGGAAGACGCCTTTCTTTCCGCGATCAACGCGCGCGCCGAAGCAGGCGAAACACAGCGCAGCGATCTGCGCGGTATCGAAAGCATGGCCATTCTGGATGCGATGCTTCCCACCAACGATGCGGCTGCCCAGATTGGTCGAATCGAAGTTCGGATTGTGTCTCGTCAGGTTAATATGCTGACGGATCGCAACGGAGACCCTGTACAGGGCACGGATGCCGTGACGGAATTCCATGATCTATGGCTGTTTGAACGTCAGTTTGGGACGTCGGACGCGCGGTGGCGTCTTGCGGCATCGCGCCCAGCCTGAAAATAGTTCGTCCATTATGAAAAAGCTGCTGAGTCTGGCTGCCCTGACCATGTTGGCCGGGTGCACCACGTCGAATGAACCGTCATCTTCTGTTTCATTGACGCCTGTAGGCTTCGATGCACTCGCGGGGTGGGATCGGGAGGATTTCGCTTCGCTCCTGCCCGTTCTGCGGCAGGAGTGCCATCGGTTGACGCAATTGCCGCCTGAAACGCCTCTCGGGGGAGCAGACATCCTTCCGTATGGCCGTCAGGTTGGAGACTGGTCTGGTGCTTGCGCCGGACTGGAGAGTGCTGCGGATGCCAAATCTTACCTGCAGACATGGTTCCAGCCTTACGAGACCGATACCAAAGCGTTTTATACTGGGTATTTTGAACCTCAGATTGAGGCATCTCTGACGCGCGAGGGGCCATACCAGACGCCTCTGTATGGGCGTCCGACAGATATGGTTCGTGCCAAAGCAACCAACGGTCAGATGGTCACGGGACGTTGGGAGAACGGTCAGTTCAAACCATATTACGATCGTGCTCAGATTGACGGTGGTGCCCTGGCGGGGCGCGGGTTGGAAATTGCATGGCTGAAAAGTCCTGTGGACCTGTTTTTTCTGCAAATTCAGGGTTCCGGTCGTCTGATCCTGCCAGACGGATCACAGATCCGGGCTGGTTATGACGGCAAGAATGGCCAGCCTTATGTCCCGCTTGGCCGTGTGCTGGTTCAGGATAACGAGCTGGCTCCCTCTGCTGTCAGTATGGAAAGCATCCGTGCATGGCTGGAGGCGCATCCGGATCGCATGATGGCGATGATGGAGCGTAACCCGAATTACGTTTTCTTCCGCAAAGATACGGGAAGTCTGGCACAGGGCGCGACAGGAGCATTCGGTGTGCCACTGACCGCTGGGCGGTCCGTTGCGATTGACCGATCGATCGTGCCGTTTGCGACCCCGCTCTGGGTTGAGACAAAGCTTCCGGATGCAAAGGGCCAGCCAGCGCCTTGGCAGCACCTCGTGTTCGCTCAGGATATCGGAACCGATATCAAGGGGGCGGGACGTGCCGATCTGTTCACCGGATGGGGTGCTTTTGCCCAGTATGTTGCCGGCAATCTGCATGAAAATGGCCGAATGGTCATTCTGTTGCCGCGTCCTCCAGTGGATTCGTCCACTCCATGATCCGGAGCCGCCGGGAAACACTCGGCGCCCATACGCTGATCCGGGGAGACTGCACCACAGTTCTGCGGCGCATGTCGTCGCAGACGGTGGATGTCGTGGTGACGTCTCCGCCCTATAATCTTGGGATCGAATATCGCACCTATCAGGACCAATTGCCGGAAGATGCCTATCTGGACTGGATGGAAGACGTCTGTGCCAGTGTGAAACGGATCATGAAGGACGATGGATCGTTCTTTCTGAATATCGCTGGATCATCTTCACAGCCCTGGCTGCCGTTCGAACTGATGTCCCGGTTGCGGAAGCTTTTTGTGCTTCAGAACCATATCACCTGGATCAAGTCGATTTCGGTGGGTGAAATTACCTATGGGCATTTCAAGCCGCTGAATTCACCCCGCTTTGTTAACCGTAATCACGAGCATATTTTTCATCTGACGAAAAAGGGGGACGTCAAAGTTGCCCGGTTGGATGCTGGCGTTCCATTTACGGACAAGAGCAATATCTCGCGCCGACAGCATGAGATGGATCGTCGATGCCGTGGAGACACATGGTTCATTCCTTATGAGACCGTGCGAAGCCGAAAAGAAAAATTCAGCCATCCGGGGACGTTTCCAATCGCGTTGCCGGAAGCCTGTCTGCGGTTGCATGGCGCCAAGCCGGGCGGGGTCCTGCTGGACCCGTTTATGGGGGTGGGGACCAGCCTGATTGCGGCGGAACGCAAGGGGTTGTCCGGCATTGGCGTGGAAAAAGACACACGCTACGTCAACATTGCCCGTAAGCGCCTCAGGGCTGCGATTGGGACCCGGGAGGAAGACTGGGAAGACGAATGATCGGTCAGACCTGTAGGTCTGACAGGATCAATCGTTTTGACTTCTTGTGTTACAATCTCCAAACCTCACATTCTCGTGACAGTGAGGAGATTTGCGGTGCGTCGCAGCACAATTACCAAAGGAATTGCCGGTCTGGTGGCACTGGGCGTTGTCGCCTGGGGCGGAACAGTCACCTATCTTGAGCATTTCGATCATGCTGGTGCGCCGCAGCTTCCCGCGAGCAGCCCCACACGGCATGACCCTATCGCCATGACAGCGTTTGCAGCGTTTCAGGAAGTCCGTTGTGACTACTGCCACACGCGCAACGCCGATCTGCCATTCTACTTCAAACTCCCGCTCGCCAATCAGATTATGAGCCGTGATCTGGAGCAGGGGCAGCGTCATTTTGAGTTTGCGCCGATCATTGAAGCGTTCCAGCAGGGCAAGCCCCCATCGGTTGAACAGCTTTCCCGTATTGAGGAAGTGATTGTTCAGAACCGTATGCCGCCTGCGGCTTACCTGACGATGCATCCCCATGCTCATCTGGATGAGAAACAGCGTGCGGACATTCTGAAGTGGGTACGTGATCAGCGTGAGCGCTATTATGCCAGCTCTGACGTGGCGCCAGAATTCCGTGGCGAAGTTCTTCAGCCGATCCCGGAAACAATTGCCGTAGACTGGAAAAAGGCTGAACTGGGCCGGACCCTGTTCTTCGACAAGCAGCTTTCAGGCAATGGCCAGCTCAATTGTGCGAGCTGCCATGGTTTGAACAAGGGCGGTGTGGATAATCAGACCACGGCGACCGGCATTAATGGTCAGACCGGCCCGATTAACGTACCGACGGTTTACAATTCCGTCTTCAATATCGGTCAGTTCTGGAACGGTCGTGCCAAGGATCTGGCTGAGCAGGCTGCAGGCCCAGTGATGAACCCGCTGGAAATGGGATCTCATGATTGGGCATCCGTTGCCGATCGTGTGCGTGCTGAGCCTGGATATGCTGATCAGTTCACGGCCATCTATGGTTCGGACGATATCACCAAGAACACGGTGACGGACGCGATCGCCGAATATGAAAAAACACTGATCACCCCAGACAGCCGCTTCGACCTGTACCTGAAGGGCAAGGCAGACGCGATTACGGCTCAGGAAAAGCGTGGCTATGAACGCTTCAAGGCAATTGGCTGCTCGGGCTGCCATAGCGGTGTTGCGGTCGGTGGAGACGCTTACGAAATTCTGGGTCTGGAAGGGCCGTATTTCGAGGATCGTCACACCAAGCTGACGGCTGTGGATGATGGCCGCTTTGCCTTCACGAACAATCCGTCTGATCGTGAGCGCTTCAAGGTCCCCAACCTGCGGAACGTGGAGCTGACAGGCCCGTGGTTCCATGACGGATCAGCAAAGACGCTGGACGCTGCGGTTCGTGCCATGGCCCGTTATGAGACGCCCGATCATGACATCACAGAACAGGATGTTACGGACATTGTGGCCTTCCTGAAAACTCTGACAGGAAAGTATCAGGGCATTCCGCTCAAGGATGTTCCGGCAGATGCTCCGCTTCGGGGCGCGCAAGCCAACTAAATGTTCCAATGACGTCAGAGAGCGGCTTCGAAGAAATTCGGGGCCGTTTCTGATTCTGGATTATTCTTCCTGTAATTTGCGATCTGCCGCCTGATCAATTTCATTTCTTTCCTCCGGCGTCAGAAGACCGCGTTCAAGCTCCTGCGTTGCGCGCGCTTTCGCATTTCGGGCCCGGGCCTTTGTGTCGACGGGGTAGGCCCTTTTTTCCGGAAGGCCGAAGTCATCGTCGGGTAGGCTGTCTCGCTCTTCTTTGGTCAATTTGCTCACGGTCTGTCTCCTATATGAGAAGACTTGGGAACGCTGCCGACGGTTCTACAAGGCGCCGCTCGGACAAAAAAAATGGTCTCTTCCCGAATTGATCGTGCGCCAGAAATGTTCGGATCTCTTGAGGGAGCAGTGCCATCGTGGCCAGTCATCGAGTTGTAGGACCGAACGTTCTGAAGAAGAGCCTGATGCCAAAATTGCGAGAGGCCTGAAATTACGTCTTTTCCATTGTTCGATCAGCATGGAAACAGTTACACGCAGTGCAGGTTATTTGCGGGATGCAAGACTGAATCAGGTCAGGTGGGGTTCTTTGGTGGCAAAACGGGTTCTGAAAGAGGAGGAGGAAAGCCTGTGGCGCATGGTTGTGCGCGACATCGTGCCGCTACACCCTTCCAGACCCAAATCCAAACCCGTCCCGCCACCCACGCCAAAAGTCGAAGCGGTAAAGCCTGCTCGGGTTCCGCTTGTTCCGTCTCCACCCGCTGAGCAGGACCTGTCATTCCGCGCTCTTTTGGCGCGTCCAGTTTTTCGTCGACCCAGACCGCAGGATCTGCGGGTCGGTGTTCGATCACCTGGTCTGGATGATACGAGCTGGAAGCGCCTCTCCCGCGGGGAGCTCAAGGTCGATGCGAAGCTGGATCTGCATGGATATATTGTGCAGGACGCTTTTGAGCGCCTGCTTGACTTCATGCATCGCGCCAAAGCACGAAACTGGCGGTGCGTTGAAGTCGTGACAGGGCTGGGGAGTGGCGCCACGAGCGGACTGATCCGTCGGGAGCTGCCACTCTGGCTTCAGAGAGCGGACATCCGACCCATGGTGCTGGCCGTTGTCCACCCTCATGCTGCCAACCATGGCTCCGTCCGAATTTTGCTGCGGACGAAGCGCCGGTAAAAGGTCAGAGCGGTCGCGTTTCCTGGCCGATACGCCAGCGCGGTGTATTCATGGCAATCCAGCGTCTAAGGGCAAGAATTGCGCCAATATCAGGCGTTGCCCGGGACAGGAATGGCGCTGCATTGTCGCCTGCAGCCAGCATGAAATGATGTTTTTCTGCCCAGTGGCGCACGGTTGGATCTACCGCTGCGTCCCAGCAGGCCTGCTTCCAGCTCTTGACCATATCTGGTGGAGTGAGCATCGGGAGTGCCACCGTCAGAGCTGTATAGGTACTTGCGGAGACTGCTTGCCAGGCTCTGTATAGTGCTCCTTCAGGCGGACGGCGGCGAGCCTCCTGATAGGCCTCCAGAAAATTCGGGATTGTATCTGAGCCTGTGTCTGACAGGTCGCCTGTATGATAGAGCGGCGCTGTACCGGGCGGCAACTTGGCGAGAATAGTCTCTACCGGCACATCCAGCGTGTAAGGGAGCAGCTGAACGGCATCGACCTGATTGTTCGCAAGTGCTTCCAGTGCGTCTTCCGTTCGACTGAACCCAGACACCGGAATAGGACGCAGGCCAAGGAGCGTCAGGCCAAGAAGGGCGTCAAGTTCCGTTCCCGTTGGGCGAGAAACAGCCAGTCGAACTGGATGATCGTGAAAGAAACCCTTGAGGCGGCTTCGGAGCGTCTTGTGCAGTTCTGCACGCGCAATGACGACAGTTGTCGTGTGAGCCGTCAGAAGGGGAATCCACCGTGCAAAATCATAGTGGACGCGAGAGTCACCGGTTAGTGAAGCCAGCAGGACGCTTCCCGGCGCAATAAGGGCCGTGCTTCCGTCCGGGGCGCTGTTAGCGTCAAAAAGATTGGCAGCACGTACGCCGTCCTGACCGATATCCGGAGTGATCTCCAGGGGCGCGTCCAGTCCCAGCGTGCGGGAGATAACGCCTGCCGCAAGTTCCCCGAACTGCCCCTGGATGGACGCCAGTGTTCCACCAAGGAGCAGATGTGCGTCAGGCATGTCCGCAGCACGGGCCTGCAGAGAGGGCATGGCGCTTCCGGCACCGAGCACGGCCAGCCCTTTCAGGCAGTCACGGCGGGTCGGGGAACGGAGCATCACGGCCAGCGAACTTCTGGAGGCATGCTCATCAGGATCGATTCGGTGTTGCCGCCTGTCTTCAGGCCAAACAGCGTTCCACGATCGTGAAGCAGATTGAATTCAACGTATCGTCCGCGGCGGATCAGCTGAGCGTCGCGGTCGGCGTCCGTCCACGGATTAAACATGCGACGTCTGACAACTGCGGGGTAGGCGTCATGGAAGGCCATGCCGACATCTTTCGTGAAGGCGAAGTCACCTTCAAGGCTCCCAGTGGAGAACTGATCGTAAAAGATGCCGCCAAGACCACGCGGCTCGTCGCGGTGATGCAGATGGAAGTAACGGTCACACCATTCCTTGAAGCGTGGATAGTGCTCCGGATCATGCTTGTTACAGGCGGCTTCAAACATCTTGTGGAAGTAGTCGGCGTCACTGCGGGCCTCGGCACTGTCCGGGAACATTGGCGTAATATCGCCACCGCCACCGAACCAGCCCTTGGTCGTAATAATCATGCGCGTATTGAAATGCGCGGCGCTGACATGCGGATTGCAGGGATGAGCGACAAGGGACACGCCTGTTGCAAAGAAGCGTGGATCTTCCGATGCGCCGGGAATGTTTTTGCGAAATTCGGGAGAAAATTCGCCCCAGACAGTAGAAACGTTCACGCCAACCTTCTCAAAGACGCGACCGCGCATCACGGACATCACGCCACCGCCGCCATCCGGGCGATCCCAGGCCGTGCGAACGAAGCGTCCCGGTTGTGTGCGATCTCGCAGGACCTGAGAATTGCCTTCGGCGGCTTCGTCTTCAAGTTTCTCGTAAGACGCGCAAATCCGGTCCCGGAGAGATTCAAACCAGGCCTTCGCCTCACGCTTCAACGTGTCATGAGGCACATCCGGGCGAACGAGTTCAGCAAAAACGGGGCTGATCTGGTCCATTTTTCTCTCCCCTACCATCCTAAGGACGAATTCTTGTTACGCGGAGTGTCCTAGCAAATTGCGCTCAAGACGAACAGTTGGCTGGCTGCATGTCTGCTGTCGCTCTGTGGCGCGATGATGGCAGAGAGCATCTTGCCGCTTCGTAAATGCCTGCGTGATTTTTTTTGGACATGGATCAGCGGAGGCTTGCGCCAATCTTCCGTCTCGTGTTCCTGAACGGTCCTCAAACATGTTCATCAGGGGCGGACTGAACAACCATGTCTTCGGAAACAGAAATTCAGCCGGTTATCGGCGTTATCGGTGGCTCCGGCCTCTATGATATTGACGGTCTGGAAAACAAGGAATGGCGTCGGGTTGAAACGCCGTGGGGCGAAACCTCTGACGAGCTCCTTTTCGGAACGTTTGAAGGCATCAAGTGCGTCTTCCTGCCCCGTCATGGTCGTGGCCATCCCATTCCGCCCTCACGCCTGAATTTCCGCGCGAATATCGATGCTCTCAAGCGCTCAGGCGTGACGGATATTCTGTCTCTTTCAGCTGTGGGCTCTTTAAAGGAAGAACTGCCGCCCGGCCGTTTCGTGCTTGTCGATCAGTTCATTGATCGCAGCTTCGCGCGCGAAAAGAGCTTCTTTGAGACGGGATGTGTGGCGCATGTTGGCATGGCGGACCCGGTGTCTGCTCGTCTGCTGGATGCGCTGGAAGCGGAATCCCGTAAGCTCGATATTCCGGTGACGCGCGGTGGAACCTATATCGTTATGGAAGGGCCGCAGTTTTCGACGCGTGCCGAGAGCGAGCTCTACCGGTCATGGGGTTGTTCGGTTGTTGGCATGACCAACATGCCGGAAGCCAAGCTCGCCCGTGAAGCCGAGATGACCTACGCCACGGTGGCCATGGTCACGGATTATGACTGCTGGCACACCGAGCATGACAGCGTGACGGTTGAAGGCGTGGTGAAGGTCATGAAGGGGAATGCGGATAATGCCCGCCGTCTCGTGAAGGCTGTGATCCCGGTTCTGGGTCAGAAGCGCCCTCTGGACCTTTCCGCCGAGCGTGCGCTCGACTTTGCGATTATCACCGCACCCGAGAAGCGCGATCCGGCTCTTGTCGCCAAGCTGGATGCCGTCGCAGGTCGCGTTCTGAACAAAGCCTGAAATGGCTTGCCGCCCGCGTAAAAACGGGCGGCAGAAGGGAAGGGCAATCAGTGCCTTTCCTGCTTCTCGTCGATTTGAGCGTAGCCCGGCTGACCGGCGTCGGTGCTGGGATCATCCAGCAGCTCGCGTTCTTCTTTTCGATCCGCGACGGGAAAATGGCGGTGATCGCCCTGGTCCGTGCTGCGCTCTGGGAATTCCCCAAGATTCTCCTGTAAGCGGGGATCTTCGATCTGAACATCTGCCAACTCTGGCGGTGGGAGATCCTCAACAGGCGTGCCCTCGGGAACGCCCTTGATGGAAATCAGGTCCGTCGCTTTGTCCAGATAGGCTTCAGGGCCGCCGTCCGGCTTTCCATCGGCTTCCCAAAGTAACTTGGCCTCGCGGCGGATTGCTGCGTCACGTTTTGGATCTGCTTCGAGTGGGTTGTTGCTCATGATCAGAACTCCTGAAGGGTTGGGCGCAGGACAATCTCGTTGATGTCCACGTCGTCAGGTTGTGAGATGGCGAAAGCGATGGCCCTCGCCACGGATTCCGCCGGAATTGCAATCTTGTAGAACGCTTCAACATGCTGACGACTTTCACTGTCGCCGCTGCCCGTTTTGAGTTCGCTTTCCACTGCGCCCGGCTCGATGGATGTAACGCGAAACGCGTTGCCAGCCTCCTGCCGGAGGCCATCGCTAATGGCCCGCACGGCAAACTTCGTTCCTGAATAGACGCTGCCTCCAGGGGCGAAGACCTTGATCCCGGCAACCGAGGACAGGTTGATGACATGTCCCGATTTCTGACGCTCAAAGATCGGTAGTGCTGCGGCGATGCCGTACAGAACGCCTTTGATGTTGATGTCGATCATCCGGTCCCACTCGTCGACCATCAGTCGTTTCATGGGGGCAATCGCCATCAGCCCGGCATTGTTCACGAGGACATCAAGACGTCCGAAGTCCTGCTCAACGGCTTTTACAACGTCCGCAACGTTCTGGCGGTTCGTGACATCCAGTGTGTAGGCCCGTGCAGTCTGGCCCAGTGCTTCGAGTTCGGAGACAATTTCGTCCAGTCGGTCCCGACGTCTGGCGGCGATAGCAACGTAAGCCCCTCGTGCTGCGAGATAACGCGCGGTTGCTTCACCGAGGCCGCTGCTGCCACCTGTGATGAGGACAATTTTTCCTGCAAGGCCTTCCATGTCAGGCCTCACGCACGCTTGATGTGGTGCTTCAGAAACGCGACGCTCCGGCTCCAGGCCAGATCACGGGCGTCCTGATTGAAGCTGGAACGTTCTGGGCATCCGAAGCCATGTCCAGCCTGATCGTAAAGGAAGACCTCGACTTCCGGCCGGCTTGCGCGAATTTTCTGAACGTCACCTGGCGGAATAGACGCATCTTCTCCGCCGAAATGGAGCTGCGTCGGGCAGTGCGGCGCTGTGTCACAATGGTTGGCAATACCGCCACCATACCATCCCACGGCGGCATTAAAGTGGTGCGTGCGTGTTGCCGCAAGCCAGGCGATGAGGCCGCCCCAGCAGAAGCCGATAATCCCGACTGGGCGGTGACCATCATCCTGTCTCAGTTTTTGGGCGCAGGCTTCCAGATCCTGCTGGATCAGATCTGGCGAAATACCACTTCGAAATTCCAGCCCTTCTTTCAGGCCAGCCTCGTTGTAAGCCAGGACCGTATGGGGTTTGACGCGGTCAAAGAGGGCAGGGGCGAGAACATGGAAGCCCTGCTGAGCCAGATCAGAGCAGACGTCCCTGATGTGCCCGGTCAGGCCAAAAATTTCCTGCACGACGACAATGGAGCGTGTGGACTCGGGGGAGCCCGTCTCCCATGCCTCGAATTCGTGGCCGTCTGCCGCTGTGAGGCGGATCATGTGGCCCTCGGTCTTTTCTTGGGAATGCTTGTGGTCCATTGATTTCTGTCCAGTCTCTGTAACGCCGGAAAGGCAGATGCCATGAGCGACGTCATCAATCTCCGTCGGGAACGCAAACGCCGCAAGTCCGTAGAGGATGCGAAGGAAGCTGAGACCAATCGTCGTCTTCATGGCAGGACGAAAGGTCAGAAAATGGCGGATATGCTGGAGAAAAGGCGTTCCGAGGCCCTGTTGGACGGAAAGAAAATTTTTTCTGCCGAGGGCGATGGTTCTTGACGAAAACGGGTGGCGGCACTACCTCTCTTGGCACTCTCGATATGGGAGTGCCAACTGCGCTGCAGTAATTGAGCGCGTAACCCGGCCGCGTCGCTTTGTAGAAGGGCACGGCCTAAAATGGAGCGATCCATGACGACATTTCGTCCCCTGCATGACCGCGTTGTAGTCCGTCGCCTGACCGGTGAAGAAAAGACCGCTGGCGGCATCATCATACCTGACACCGCCAAGGACAAGCCGACCGAAGGCGAGATCGTTTCCGTAGGCCCGGGCGCCCGGAACGAGCAGGGCCAGATCGTGGCTCTCGACGTCAAGGCAGGCGACAAGGTGCTGTTCGGCAAGTGGTCCGGCACCGAGGTGAAGATCAACGGTGAAGAACTGCTGATCATGAAAGAGAGCGACATCATGGGTGTGATCGGCTGAAAAGCCGTCCCCGTTTCCTCTCGTTAAAAACCTCAACAGGAGATTAAGAACATGGCTGCCAAGGAAGTTAAGTTTGGTGCCGACGCCCGCGACCGTATGCTGCGTGGCGTTGATATTCTTGCAAATGCCGTCAAGGTAACGCTGGGCCCGAAGGGTCGTAACGTTGTTCTCGACAAGAGCTTCGGCGCACCGCGCATCACCAAGGACGGCGTGTCTGTCGCCAAGGAAATCGAACTGGCTGACAAGTTCGAGAACATGGGCGCTCAGATGGTACGCGAAGTTGCGTCCCGTACGAACGATCTGGCTGGTGACGGCACGACGACGTCCACGGTTCTTGCTCAGGCAATCATCCGCGAAGGTGCCAAGGCTGTTGCAGCTGGCATGAACCCGATGGACCTGAAGCGCGGCATCGACAAGGCTGTCCTCGTCGTTGTTGAAGAGCTGAAGAAGAACAGCAAGAAGATGACCTCCCCGGAGGAAATCGCTCAGGTCGGTACGATCTCTTCCAACGGTGAGCGTGAAATCGGTGAGATGATCTCCTCTGCCATGCAGAAGGTCGGCTCTGAGGGCGTCATCACGGTTGAAGAAGCCAAGGGCCTGCACACGGAACTCGACGTTGTCGAGGGCATGCAGTTCGACCGCGGCTACATCTCCCCGTACTTCGTGACGAACCCGGAGAAGATGACGGCTGATCTCGATGCGCCGTACATCCTGATCCATGAAAAGAAGCTGTCTTCGCTTCAGCCAATGCTGCCGCTGCTCGAGAGCGTTGTGCAGTCCGGCCGTCCGCTGATGATCATCGCTGAAGACGTCGATGGCGAAGCACTTGCTACGCTGGTCGTGAACAAGCTGCGTGGTGGCCTGAAGATCGCTGCCGTCAAGGCTCCGGGCTTCGGTGACCGTCGCAAGGCCATGCTGGAAGACATCGCGATCCTGACGGGTGGCCAGGTTATTTCCGAAGACATCGGGATCAAGCTGGAATCCGTTACTCTCGACATGCTGGGCCGCGCCAAGAAGGTTCACATCGAGAAGGAAAACACCACGATCGTTGAAGGCGCTGGTAACAGCGACGACATCAAAGGTCGTTGCAACCAGATCCGCGCTCAGGTTGAAGAAACAACTTCTGACTATGATCGTGAGAAGCTCCAGGAGCGTCTTGCCAAGCTGGCCGGTGGCGTTGCCGTCATCCGCGTCGGTGGCAGCAGTGAAGTTGAGGTGAAGGAGCGCAAGGATCGTGTTGACGACGCTCTGCACGCAACCCGCGCAGCTGTCGAAGAAGGTATCGTCCCGGGTGGTGGTACGGCTCTTGCTC
Source organism: Gluconobacter sp. DsW_058 (assembly GCF_002153615.1). Classification (NCBI taxonomy): domain Bacteria; kingdom Pseudomonadati; phylum Pseudomonadota; class Alphaproteobacteria; order Acetobacterales; family Acetobacteraceae; genus Gluconobacter; species Gluconobacter sp. DsW_058. The sequence continues at coordinate 50,567 of NZ_JOPH01000058.1, read as the reverse complement.
GCGCTTCCGTTGCTCTGAAGGGTCTGACCTTCGATAACGACGATCAGCGTATCGGTGGCGAGATCGTTCGCAAGGCGCTTCAGACGCCGCTGCGTCAGATCGCTGAGAACGCTGGTGAAGACGGTGCCGTGATCGCTGGCAAGGTGCTCGAGAACGACACCTACAATTTTGGTTTTGATGCTCAGAACGCTGAGTACAAGGACCTGGTTGGCGCAGGCATCATCGACCCGACGAAGGTTGTCCGTACGGCTCTGCAGGATGCCGCTTCGGTTGGTGGTCTGCTGATCACGACGGAAGCCATGGTTGCCGAGCGCCCTGAGAAGAAGGCTCCGGCTGCTCCAGGTGGCATGGGCGGCATGGGCGACATGGATTTCTGATCCAACGCTTCAGATTCCCCGGTTTTAAAAAGCTGGGGAATATGTCGAATAATTACAAAAAGAGCCGTCTCACCTCAGGGTGGGACGGCTTTTTTTTTGACTTATTTTGATATGCGTCCGACACATATGTGACCCTTATGCAACGCTTGTCACAAAACCATCACGGAGCGATCGTACTCGCTGGAAGTTGGGGTGACACTTTCGCAATGAAATGTCTAAAGGAGGTCACTGCCTTTAGAAGGATTTCGTCTTATTATGATCGTATCGCGTCGCAATATGCTACTTTGCGCGTCGGTTATGGGTGTGGGTGCGCTGTCAGGCGCGGCACAGGCCGCAACAACCGATCACGCTAAAACCACGTCCTCACATGTGCGCCACAAGACTGTGACACATAGTCCGGTGCGTTCTGCTGCGACGCCTGCAACGACAGCTCCGGTTGCTGCAACCCGTCAGGTTGCCGCTCCGCAGTATGCTGCGCCTGTTGCGGTCAGCAATACACGTGCCCTGCGTTCCATCGATTCCAATCGATCCGAGAACGTTGTGGTAACGGGTTCGGCGCTCAGCACGTCGAACAACTCCAATGCCAATCCGGTCCAGATCGTGACCAGCAAGCAGATTGAGCAGACGGGTGCCACTACGATTGGTGACTACCTGCAGCGTCTGCCGTCCATGGGATCTTCGGGTACGACGAACAGCCAGACCAATGGTACGGGCGGTTCGTCCTGCATGGATCTGCGTAACCTTGGACAGAACCGTGTTCTCGTTCTGGTCGACGGCAAGCGTGCTGCCATCAATGGCAACAACAGCTGCTTCGACATGAACACGATCAACGTTCATCAGGTTGCCAGCATTGAAATCCTGAAGGATGGCGGTTCCGAGCTGTACGGTGCTGACGCTGTTTCTGGCGTTATCAACATCAAGCTCCGTCATGACCTTAATGACGCCAACCTTACAGTTCGTGGCGGCATCGGAACGGATCATGGCGACGGCCAGACAGGCATGATCTCCGGCTACAAGGGCTGGAACTTCGATCATGGCAAGGGCAACGTAACGCTCTTCGGGTCTTACATGACCTCGAGCGGCATCAAGCAGGCTAACCGCTCCTGGGCAAGCCCGGTTCAGGGTAACGACCCTATCAACCCGGCTAATCTTTCCTTTGGTTCGGGCTATCCGACGGGTGGTCTCTTCCAGACCAGCACCGGGAACTATGTCGGTAGTGAGAGTGGCGCTCTGCACTCCTACACGAAGGCTGATCGTTACAACTATGGTGCTGACCAGAACCTGACGAACTCCCTGACGAACGGGACGCTGTCGTTTGATGCTCACTATGACATCAACCGTCACTTCACGCCGTACCTGAACTTCAACTACGCCCATCGTAATTCGTCCACGACGATGGCACCGATCCCCGTTGCTGGCAGCATCTATCCGTCCACGCTGCCGACCGCCCTGTATGTTCCGGAGAACTATCCTGGAAATACGCTGGGTGAAGACGCCTACATGTCCAAGCGCATGGGTGAGTGGGGCAACCGCCGCAGCGAAACGGCTACCGATACTTACACGGGTATTGCTGGTGTAAAGGGTGAAATCACCCACGGCTGGAACTACGATCTGTCCTACACCTACGGCTGGAACCAGGTCATGTCCCAGACGTCTGGCGTCGGTAACTATGCCAAGCTTCTGCAGACATACGGCTTGCAGCAGGACACCCCGGGTGATTCCAACAGCACGCTGAGCTACAATCCGTCTGTTTGTAATGCTGCTGCAGGTTGCGTTCTGTCGAACCCGTTCGGCAAGCTTTCACCGGAAGCCGCAGCTTATTCCAACTACACGTCGCATGATCACTATTACTACCAGCTTCGTGACCTGAACCTGCGCATCAACAACAACCATGTTGTTCACATGCCATGGAACAACGGTGGCGACCTGGGTCTTGCGCTCGGTATGGAACACCGTGGCGAGCAGCTTGCCTATCACCCGGATGCACTGGTTGAATCTGGCCAGACGCTGACGAACTCTGCGTCCTACACCGGCGGTGGCTTCAATGTTTCCGAAGGCTACATCGAAGGCAAGGCAACGCTGCTGCATAACGCTTTCCTTGCCAAGGATCTGACGATTGACGGTCAGGGTCGTTACTCTGCCTACAATACGTTTGGTGGCACGAAGAACTGGAAGGTCTCCATCAACTGGGCACCAATTCAGGACATCCGCTTCCGCGCAACACTCGGCACCTCCTATCGTCAGCCGAACGTGTATGAGCTGTATGGTGGTCAGTCCCTGGGTTATGCTTCAGCGACCGATCCGTGTGATTCCGTGCAGGCCGCATCCTACGGTGCGCAGTCTCCTGTCGTAGCAGCTAACTGTGCACGTCAGGGCATTAACAGCAGCACGTTCTCGTCCAACTTCTCTGGACAGGCACCGACGCTGTATGGCGGTAACGCGAAGCTGCGTCCTGAAACGGGCCGGACCTATACGATCGGTACGGTGATCACGCCGCGCTGGATCCCGGGTCTGTCTGCGTCCGTTGAATACTGGCACTACACGCTCAAGAACATGATCACGTATCTGAGCAGCCAGTACATCATGGACCAGTGCTATACGGGCACGAACACGTCTTACTGTGATCGTATTACCCGTGTTGCAAGCACCGGGCAGCTGAATGCTGTGACGTCCATGTATGACAACATTGGCGGCCTGAAGACGAGCGGTATCGACTTCGACCTCGACTACCGTATCCGTGTCACGCAGCACGATGTCCTGACGCTGTCCAACAACTTCCAGCAGCTCGTCAGCTACCTGCAGCAGAACGAAGCTGGTGGTCAGTGGTACAATTATGCTGGTCGCATGATGTATCAAAGCGGCACTGGCAATCCGCGTGTTCGTGATTACGCAACGGTTGGCTGGCAGCATGGTGCGTTCGGCGTGACGTACATGATGCAGTACATGGGCGGCATGGTCTGGAACGACGGCACGACAGATCTGAAGCGTGCCAACGGTTATGGCCGTACCAGCACCCCGGGCATCTTCTCTCATGATGTGACAGTGTCTTATCGCTGGAAGAGCTGGAACTTCGAAGGTGGTGTGAACAACCTTCTCGACAAGAAGCCGCCGTTTGTTGCCAGCGCAACGGACAACAGTGCAGCCGCGCTGTACGGCAACCTCTACATGGGACGTTACGTCTTCCTGCAGGCAGGCGTGAACTTCTGATCCTCGGGTTTTCCGGGAACATGAAAAAGGCGGTGGAATTTCCACCGCCTTTTTTTATGCGTCACTGTCTTCGAAATGGTCGGATCAGGACGGAGTGAGAAACGCCGCAATATCACTGATGGTCTCTGCCAGACTGAGGCGCCGAACTTCTACACCTGCTGGGAAGGCAGAGAGAAGACGCGAGGGCATCCTGCGATCGAGCATCACAAAAACACCCCTGTCATCACCCTTCCGGATCAGGCGGCCGAAAGCCTGTCTTAAGCGCATTCTGGTAATGCGATCGTCATAATCACCGGGTCGTCCTTCCGAGAGAAGGCGGCGTCGCTCGCGATGCAGAATATCGGGGCGGGGCCATGGGGTCTTTTCAAACACCACCATGCGTAAGGCTTCCCCCGGCACGTCCACCCCATCCCGCATAGCGTCGGTGCCCAACAAGCAGCTGTGGGTTTCCGTGCGGAAGACATCGACGAGTGTTGCGTTATCCATGGCATCAACGTGCTGGGCATATACAGGGAAGCCCTGAGCTTCCAGCTGCTCGTTAATGCGACGATGGACCTCGCGCAGACGACGGATTGCCGTGAAAAGCCCAAGAGCTCCTCCGCCCGCTGCTTCGAAGAGTGCCCGAAATGCATGGGCAAGAGACGCGATTTCGACGGAAACGTCGGTCACAACATAAGCGCGCGTCTGCTTGGCGTAATCGAACGGGCTCATGAGTGAAGCGCGGATTGGTGGCTTCATGAAATGCGTGGCCCCAAGCCGCAGTTCTGCTGCGTGCCAGCTTTCTTCTCCGTCTTCTGAGCCGGTCTGGTCGCGCAATGTGGCAGATGTCAAAAGCAGGCCATGAGCCGGTGTCTGAATGGTCGATGCAAATGGAATTGTCGGGTCCAGCCAGTGACGATAAAGGCCCACGTCATGGTCCCCCTGCGCCCCACGTGTTCTGGGGAGACGTTCAGTCCGGATGAAATCAATATGGACGGGTGTCAGGTCGGGCTCGGGGGGCGTCTGAAGGGCGTCCAGCATTCCGACCCAGCCTGTAACGCGGCTGATGGCGCGGCGATGCAAAGTCCGGATGAAAGCCTCGATCCGCTGACGCGTGGGGGCTTCCATTTCCGGATCGTCTTCTACCGTTGCTTCAAGTCGTTTTGTCAGCTGGATTAGTGGGGTTTGCAGGCGCCGCAACGCTCTGGCCAAGTCCTTTGCGCTCGTCCGCACTGTATCATTCGTGGGGTGCAGATCGCACTCGGTGGAGATGTATGTGGTGTCCTGTTGTGGGCCTTGAGTGCGTCGGGCTTTGAGTTGATGATCGAGGGCCTGAAAAAACAGCTCGGCAGGGTTATCCAGTTCCGGCTCGGGGGCCATGAGCGGAAGAAACGCGGGTGCTTCGTCTTCCTGCGGAATCGGCGCGTCCATTCCGTTTTTCAGTCTTACGCTCCAGCCCGGAGCCGGCAGTGCTCGCGCAGCTTGCAGCACGGCATGAAGTGGAGCGTCTATTGTCGGAATACGTTCAACCAGATCATCAAGGCGCCGGAGGAGTCCGCGTGCTCTGGATCGGCTTCCCTCTGCACCCAAAAGCCAGCGTCTGAGTTCGGCTGTTTCAAGCCCTGACAGAACCATGGCAAAGGCGCTGTCTGCTGCTTCAGGGACGTGATGTCCTTCATCGAAAACATATCGTGTTGGCGTCGCATCTTCATCGGGGAGCCCGGGAGGTGCGAGAGCAGTCCAGGCCGCCTGCGACATGACAAGCGCGTGGTTGGCCACAACAAGATCTGCCTGTCTGGCACGACGAATGCCATGTTCCACGAAGCAGGTTTGGTAATGCGGGCACGCCGCATGAATGCATTCGCCACGCCTGTCTGCCACACCGTGCAACGTGCCCTGGCCGAAGAGATCGCCGAACCATCCTGGGAGGTCGCCACCCATCAGATCACCGTCGCGGCTCGCTTCAGCCCATCGTGCGAGAAGGCTGAGGGGAAGCAGGGCTGCCGCTCCGTCATTCCCCCGAGAGGTGGCGGCATTGAGCAGATCCTCCATATTCAGGAGGCACAGGTAGTTCTCACGTCCTTTGCGGACGACGACCTTTTGTCTCAGTGTTGCCTCATCGGGATAGAGACGATGAAGTTCCTGCTCGATCTGCCTTTGAAGATGTCGCGTGTAAGTGCTGACCCAGACGGCTCCATCATTCTGCTCGGCCCACAGGCTTGCTGGCGCAATATAGCCAAGGGTCTTCCCCGTGCCCGTTCCAGCTTCAGCAAGTACGACATTGGGCGATCCGAGCGTTTCCCGGGGCTCGAAAGCCGCAGTGGCAACAGACGCAAAGTCAGCCTGTCCGGGGCGCGCTTCTGCATTCTTGCCAAGGATCTGGCGTAGTCTTTCACGCGCGGCCTGCGGTGAAACGGGCTGGCTGCCGGGAGCTGGTCTGGGGGCTGTTTCCTCCCAGCGTGGCAGGCGCCGCCAGACGCGTACGGCATCATAAGGATGCGCACTGCCCGGGTCGGAGGCTGTGCCGATGGCATCCGCGACTTCGCCACTCCAGATCCAGCCGGCCCGCGTCAGCGGGAGCAGGAGGGCCCGTAAGCGTTTTCCTTCAGGAGTATCAGCTTTTTCCCGTAACTTGCCGAGAAGGGTCTCGCAGAGCAGCGGCAGGAGGTCCGCCGTGGTGGTTTCTGGCGGCGTCAGTCCAAGAGCGATCGCCAGTCCGCGCGGGGTAGGCGCAACGGTTGTTGCGGGACACACGAACAGAAAGAGATCCAGAAGATCAAACCAGGGGACAGGCTGGGATAGCGGTGTGAGATCAAGCGCGCGCAGGGCGGCCGGGCCATGAACGAGAAGGGGAGGTGGAAGCTGCGCCAATCTTTCCCGTACCTCATCGGCCGGGAGGTCCAGAAGCTCACCATCGGGCGTCAGGAGAGAGGACAGGCCTCGTCTCGCGACAAGAGCGGGTGCGTCAAACGGAGATGGGAAAGATGGCGAGCGCGGCATTGCGGTCAGTCTAACTGGAAGGGCAGAAGCGAGCGAGTGCTTTAAAGAACAGACCGTGAAAGAATGAAGAGGCTTGGGCTGTCATATCGGTTTGGAAGTAAATTTGACACATTTCGTCATGGTTTGGGGGCCTTGGAGAAACTTCGTTTGCTCTCGTACTGCTTGACCCGCGATACGTGTCTGCCTACGTTTTCCGATAATCATGCACAATTCCAGAACACATATCATCCCGTCCCTCGCATCTGACGCGCCGCTTCCAAAAGCATGGCCGTTTGAAGAGGCAAAAAAAATTGCCGAGCATGTTGGCGCGCGCGCTCCAGAAGTGCCCGCACTGCTTGAGACCGGGTATGGCCCCTCCGGGTTGCCACACATCGGTACGTTTGGCGAAGTGGCCCGTACAACGTGGGTACGGCAGGCTTTTGAGGCTCTGACAGGCCGCCCGACGCGTCTGCTGGCGTTCTCGGATGATATGGATGCCTTGCGCAAGGTTCCGACGAATGTGCCGCAGCAGGACCTCCTTGCAAAGCACCTCGGCCTGCCTTTGACGCGCGTTCCCGACCCCTTTGGTGAATACGAGAGTTTCGCCGCTCACAATAATGCCCGCCTGCGCCAGTTTCTTGACGGTTTCGGCTTCGACTACGAATTTGCGTCCGCGACGGACTATTATACGAGCGGGACATTTGATGCTGCACTTCGGCGGATGCTCGAAGTGCATGACGAAGTTGTTGCGACCATTATTCCGACACTTGGTCCGGAGCGTCGCGCGACTTACTCCCCTGTTCTGCCGATCCACCCTGAAACGGGACAGGTGATGCAGGTCCCGATCATCAAGGTGGACCCGGATGCCGGTACGGTCGTCTGGAAAGATGAAGCGGGCAAGACGTTTGAAACATCCGTCTTCGGTGGACACGCCAAGATGCAGTGGAAGGCCGACTGGGCCATGCGCTGGTATGCTCTGGGTGTCGATTATGAAATGTCCGGCAAGGATCTGATTGATAGCGTGAAGCTGTCTTCGAAGATCTGCCGTATTCTGGGTAAGCAGCCGCCTGCCGGACTAACCTATGAGCTGTTCCTTGATGCTCAGGGTCAGAAGATCAGCAAGTCAAAAGGTAATGGTCTGTCTGTCGAGGAGTGGCTGCGTTACGGCACGCCGGAAAGCCTCGGCCAGTACATGTACCAGCAGCCTACGCGTGCAAAGCGTCTGTTCTTTGACGTTATCCCCCGTGCAACGGATGACTACCTGACACTGGTTCAGAAGGCTGAGACGCAGGAACCGGTAGACCTGATGGCAAATCCGGTCTGGTTCATTCACGGGGGAACTGTACGCCCGGAAGATACCAGCCCGGTTTCCTACACAGCGCTGCTAAATCTCGCGAACGTGGCAAATGCGGACAATCCAGAGACACTCTGGAAATTCCTGCGTCGCTATGACGAGACGCTGTCGCCAGAAACGCATCCGTATGTCGACAAGCTTGTTCGTTGCGCTCTGACGTACTTCCAGGAGCAGGTGTACCCGAACAAGGTTTATCGTGATCCCTCCGAGACTGAACGAAAGGGCCTTGAGGACCTGGCTGTCGCTCTGGAGAAGCTCCCTGTTCATACGTCTCCTGGCGATGTGCAGGATGTTGTGTTCGAGGTCGGCAAGCGCTACTTTGAGAAGTCTGAGCTGCGCTCCTGGTTCGGTTGTCTGTATGAAGTGCTTTTGGGCCAGAGCGAAGGCCCGCGCTTCGGCATTTTCGCTTCACTCTTCGGTTTGCCCGAGACCGTAGCCCTGATCAGGGGTGCACTGGCTCGCCCGGCTGCCGGGATGCCTCAGGCCTAACGTCGATGTGCCCGCCTCGGGAAGACGACTGGCAAAATGATGGGCTTGCTCTCGACGTGGAAGACGAGAGCGGGCCTGTTAAAAGCCGCTGGAAATTATTGCTGACACGTGCCCCGGCAATTGTCGGGCTCGTGCTCTTGATTGCTGCTGTTGTGGTGATCTGGCGCGAGCTGCGCAATCTCTCCCTGCGGGACATTGCCAGAAGTCTCAGCGACATTCCGGATGGTGCGCTTCTGGCAGGAGCCGGAGCGACATTCCTGTCGTATTTTATCCTGTCATTTTACGACCGCCTGGCCTGCTTGCATGTCCGGGCTGATGTTTCTTTCAAGCGCTCTTCTTTTGCGGCCTTCTGCTCTTACGTCCTGTCGCATAATCTTGGATGTGCCGCGATTTCGGGTGCCGCAGTGCGGTTCAGACTTTATCGGAGCTGGGGTGTCGCGCCTGCGGATATTGCACAGATCATTGCCTTTTGCTCAGCAACCTATCTTCTGGGAACGCTGGCTCTGGTCGGAAGTATTCTAACCATTGAGCCGCACGCCATTCCGGTTTTGTCTCATCTGCCCGCTTTTCTGCTGCGGCTGGCTGGTCTTGGCTGCTGGGGTATTCTCGCGGCTTATGTCGTCTTTTCTCGCATCCGCCGGCACGTAAAAATCTGGCGTTACGAGATCGAAATTCCCAGCACGGGTATAGCGATTGCACAGATTGCGGTCAGTGCGGCTGATATGGCTGCGACGGCTCTGATTGCGTATAGCGTGCTGCCGCCGTTGCCTCCTGAAGCCCATTTTGGCTTCGGGACATTCCTTGCCATTTATATCGCGTCTTACACAGCAGGACTGGTAGCGAGCGTTCCGGGGGGGCTGGGCGTTTTTGACAGTGCCATGCTTCTGGCATTGCGGCCGTATCTTCCGGTTCCGGAAATCATGGGCGCGATCCTTGTTTTCCGCCTCTTCTATTACATTATTCCGCTGGTCATGGCGGGTCTGATGTTTGCCGGGCATGAACTGTTTCTGCGGGGAGAGCAGGCACTTGTGTCCGCAGGACAGGCGCCGCGGCGTATTCGCCCCAGTCAGGTTGTACGAGAGTCCGAAGCGGATTTTTCGGTCACAATTGCAACCAGCGTTCAGGCTGTAGCGGGAATTCTTCTCGTCTTTTATGCGCTGGTTGCTGAGCTGCCGCCTCTGCGCACTTCTCTCGGTGCTGCGGTCTCGCAGATTGCGGATTTGTTCCTTACCGTGTCGGGTGTTGCGCTTGTTGGGCTGGCCATGGGGCTGTCCCAGCGCGTCGCGCTTGCATGGAAGGTTTCTCTCGGCGTTCTTGGCGCGTCAGTCGTCCTGCTTGTGCTGCGACATGCACCTTGGGAAGCCCCGGTTGCTCTGGGGCTCGTGATGTTGCTGATCGCGCCTTTCCGAAACTGTTACTATCGCAGGGCCCATCTTCTTGTGGCTCCCCTGACACCTGCGATGCTGGCACCAATGTCCTTATGGGCGCTGGGGCTTGTTGGGGTCGGCTGGGTTGCTGTGCAACGGCATTTAGGCCCCATCTGGTGGCGCTCCATGATTTATGATGCGCACACGGCTGTAGGCCGGTGGTTTCTGGGGCTGTCTGCGCTTTGCGGTCTGTTCGCCCTTTGGGTTGGTATGCGCAGAACGCGCATCCGCTTCGAAGCGTGGAATGTGGAGAACGAAAGCCATTATCGAAGCCTGTCTCATGCTTTGCAGGAACTGGGCCCGCGTCGTCCCAGTGGCTTGCTGCATGATGAAGCAGGCCGAGCAGCTATTCCCTTTTTCCGGACGGGTCAGTTCATTATTGGCCTCGGAGATCCGGCGGGTGCCGAGCGGAACTGCATTGCTGCCATCTGGCGGTTGAGAGATCTTGCGCGTCAGGAAGGCCGAAAACTTGCTTTTGTGCGTGTTGGCCAGTCTCTGATGGCGGTCTATAACGATCTTGGTCTGACGGTGTGTCTGGAAGGCCGGGCAGGGACGATCTGCTGTTTTTCCGAGGACTATCGTATGATCCGGGCATTCCTCACGGGAGAAGAGCGGCGCGCTCGCAAAAAGCGGGCGTCGTGTCGTTCGGACGTCGCCTCAGGCACAACAGGGTCATGAGCCTGCCACCCAGTCTGGGTAATGCGGTCAACAGTTGGCTGATTGCATTTCCAGCGCTGTTTTCGATCATCAATCCCCTTGGTGCGTCTTTGATTTTCGCTCAGGCGACAGAGGGGCGGACACGCAAAGAAGTTATCGAACTGGCGCGGCTTGTCGCGCTGAATTCTCTGGCGATCCTTCTGGTGTCCATCTGGTTTGGTAGCTGGATTCTGAGTTTCTTTGGCATCAGTATGAATGCGCTACGCATTACTGGCGGTCTTGTTGTGGCCTCGCGCGCGTGGGTCATGTTGCAGCAGCCGGAGACAAGCGAGGCCCGGAAAGAAAAGCAGGCGCTTCAGGGCGGGCGAACCGTTGCCGCACCTGATCTCAAAGAGCGCGCTTTCTTTCCGCTGGCCATGCCTTTCACCGTGGGGCCGGGGAGCATCTCTGTAGCAATCGCTCTGAGTTCTTCATGTCCGCCCCATATGCCCGCGCCGGATTATTATATGGGCGTATCAGCGGCGGCGACTGCCATGGGCATCGTCGTTGCCATCGCTTACGCCTATGCGGAGCGGATCGTTTCCATGCTTGGCATCACTGGCGCGCGGATTGTCAGTCGTTTGGCCGCGCTCATTCTTCTGGCTATCGGAATCCAGATTTTCATTTCAGGCGTACAGGGCGTTCTTGTTGATACTTTACGTCTAGCTCGACACTGATATTTCAATCGGAACTGAGTATCTTCTGGACCTGTTCCCGAAGGGCAGGGATGACTTCTTCCTGAAACCAGGGCGTCCTTTTTTCCCAAACACCCGTTCTCCATGATGGGTGAGGCAGTGGAAAATAGTTCTCAGGCAGATAATGGCGAAAATTCCTGACGCGCTCCGTGACTGACCCGCGACCCAGGACGTGATGCTGGGAATAACTGCCAACCAATAATGTAAGGCGGAGAGCGGGCATGAGGGACAAAACCCGCTTCCTCCAGATTGGCGCGCATTCCGGGCGGGGCGGGCAGTCTCCTCCTTTTGGGAGTCTCCCTGGATAACAAAGTCCCATAGGCAGAATTGCGACTTGCCGGGTATCGTAAAATACCTCCTCCGAGAGGCCGAGCCATTCTCTGAGGCGAACTCCGGACGGATCCTTGAAGGATGTGTTGCTGAAATGGGCTTTGGTTCCAGGCGCCTGACTCGCGATCAGAAGCCTGGAGGTTGCTGAAACATGGATCAGCGGGCGTGCGCCAAGTGGAAGGTGCTCCTCACAGACCCTGCACGCACGAACCTTGCGGACCAGAGCTGTGAGGCGATCTTGTGTCGTTGGGCTGGAAATCATTCATCCTCAGGAAGAAGTGGCATTTCAGGGTGCCAGGCATATTCGGCCTGCGCGACATAAACGTGCTGGTCGTAGCCACGCAGGCTCTCAAAGAGCGTAACGTGCTCGACAGGCATTGGCTCACTCCTGAAGAGATTATGTCTCTGAACCCAGCGAGCCGCATCGGCCCTCTGGCTTGTCGCGAGGTGGCCTAGCGTGACACTGGGCTGGAAGCGACGCTTGGCAGGGAGGCATCCCGCCTTGCGGAGGGTCTTTTCCACCTGCGCCTGAAGCGTCTCCAGTGCAGTAGATCGTTCAATGCCAATCGTCAGGCTGTCAGCCGTCGTGCCTTCTCTCAGGCCGGCCCCTAAAAACGATATCTCGAATGGTGTCCAGGAGAGGCGGGAAAGGGCGAGATCAATCTCTCCCATCACGTACCGATCTGTAATTTCGCCGATGAAGCGCAAGGCAAGATGGTAGTTTTCCGAAGGCACCCATTGCACGCCAGGCAGCGTTCCACGGAGGAGAGCAAGCGCTTCGCGCTGGGCGGGGGAGAGGTCGAGTGCGACAAAAAGTCTCAAGAGGCTCGTTTCCCGAGGAAATGAAACACAGATATGAAGGGTCTTCTTGACCGTACAGTGAAAAGCCCCACATTCAGGGAAAGTACGGGCGAGCTTCCAAGGTTCGTCAAGCGCCCTTTTTAAAAGGGCCTTTTACTGGAAAAGGTGTCATGGCTTTTAATTCCAACTTCGGCAGGGCCGGCACTCAGGCGGGCGCAGGCAGTCTTGATGCCGGTCTTCGCGCCTATATGTGCCGCGTCTTCAACTGGATGGCGATTGGCCTCGTTGTTACGGGGCTCGTTGCTTATGGCGTGGCGGAAACCTCTCTGCGCGCGCTGTTCTTCCACATCGCAGAAACCTCAACAGGCGCCTTTGTGCTGCGGCCTACTTTCCTGGGCGGCATCATGATCTTCGCGCCACTGGCGTTTGTGATGGTCCTGTCCTTCGGGATCAACCGGCTGTCGCGCCCTGCGGTGCAGGCGATCTTCCTGCTCTTTAGCGCGACGATGGGGGCCAGCATGGCCAGCCTGCTGCTGAGCTATACGGGTGTTTCCGTAGCGCGGACTTTCTTCATCAGTGCGGCGATGTTCGGCGGTATGGCTCTGTGGGGATACACCACCGGAGCTAACCTTCTTCGACTCGGTTCCTTTCTCTTCATGGGCCTGATTGGCCTCATGATTGCGATGGTTGTGAACATCTTCCTGCACAGTGCACCACTGGCAATGCTTGTTTCTCTAATCGGGGTTGCTCTTTTTACAGGTCTCGCGGCTTACGATACCCAGCGTATCAAGATTAACTACCAGCAATATATGTCGTTCGCGTCTTCAGATGATATTGCCAGACTAAGCATTTACGATGCGCTGTCGATGTATCTCAATTTCGTGAACCTCTTTCAGTTTCTTATTCAGTTCACAGGTGTTCGCTCCAGTAATAGCGACTGACAGTACATTCACGTTACTCGAAAGTTTCCAGAGGGGGCGACAGTCAATGTCGCTCCCTTTCTTGTTTGCGGACTAAAAAGGTCTTGAATTATTTCCGTCTCATTCGGAAAGGTTTACATTAAAAAGTTGTAACTTTATCGTTTAATGAAATTTATAATGAAATCAAATGTGGCGAAAAACAGCCATTTGTAGGTTTGACAGGAGGCTGCCCCATCCCTCACGAAATCCGTGATAAGCCTTGTCTTCCGGGCGATTCAGGCAGAAAAAACCTGAGGAACCGGGACAGTCGTGTCCCATGCTGAATGAATTTCAGGGTCGGATCTTTGATCCGGTTCCTGACGTCAGGATACGAACGAGAAAGGCAGCAGACTATGGCAGCGTTCGGCAGCTCTGATGCGGCCCTTATCGTGTCAAACCGTTTCCCGGCGAATACTCCATGCCGGAACGGATGATGAAAGCAGGACCGATGAAAAAACTCTGGCGATATCTCCCAGCGTTGCCGGCGCTGATGCTATCGGGTTGCACGGTTGATCTGCTTCAGCCGCGCGGTCCGATCGCAGAAATGAACCGCGATGTCATGGTGGCAGAATTTGTCATCATGATGTTTGTTGTGGTTCCGACCTGTATCGCAACGCTTTACTTTGCTTGGAAGTATCGTGCTTCCAACACCCAGGCCGAGTATCTGCCGACCTGGGATCACTCAACGAAGATTGAGTATGTTATCTGGGGCGTACCTTCCCTGATCATTATCGCTCTCGGTGCGATCAGCTGGTACAGCACTCACGCTTACGACCCGTACCGCCCGATTCAGACGGCTGACAACGTCAAGCCGCTGAACGTGCAGGTGGTCTCCCTCGACTGGAAATGGCTGTTCATCTATCCGGATCTGGGGATCGCAACGATCAACCAGCTGGATGTCCCGACGAACACGCCGCTGAACTTCCAGATCACCTCTGACACCGTCATGACGTCTTTCTTCATCCCGCGTCTGGGATCGATGATCTACTCCATGCCAGGTCAGCAGACGCAGCTGCATCTTCTTGCAACTGAGTCCGGTGATTATCTGGGTGAAGCTTCCCAGTTCAGTGGTCGCGGTTTCTCTGACATGAAGTTCCGCACCCTCGCCATGGCACCTGAAGAATTCAGCGCCTGGGTCGAGAAGGTGAAGAGCGGCAGCGAAAACCTCGATGACACGACATATCCGAAGTATTCCGCCCCGCAGGAAGCTGCGCCGGTTCAGTACTTCGCGCATGTCCAGCCGGATCTCTTCGACGGCATCGTCGCCAAGTACAACAATGGCATGATGGTTGAGAAGACGACGGGCAAGGTCATGCATATGCAGTCCGCTTCCAGCGCTGCACCGTCCGACACTGGCATGAAGGAATAACCGACAGATGCTCGGAAAACTCTCCCTTTCAGCCATACCTTTCGATGTGCCGATCCTTGTCGGCACATTCCTGGGTGTGGCTGTCATCGGCCTTGCCGTGCTGGGTGCCGTTACTTACTTCGGTAAGTGGGGTTACCTGTGGCGTGAATGGCTGACGACAGTCGACCATAAGCGCCTTGCCGTGATGTATATCATCCTGGCAATTGTCATGCTGTTCCGCGGCTTCGCGGACGCCATCATGATGCGTACCCAGCTCGCGCTGGCCTATGCCGGTAACCCTGGTTACCTTCCGCCACACCACTACGACCAGATCTTCTCCGCTCACGGCACGATCATGATTTTCTTCATGGCCATGGCGTTCATGACGGGGCTGCTCAACCTGGTGGTGCCTCTCCAGATCGGTGCGCGCGACGTTGCGTTCCCGTTCCTGAACTCGCTCAGCTTCTATATGACGCTGGTCGGCGCCCTTCTGATCAACCTTTCACTGTTTATCGGTGAGTTTGCTCAGTGCGGTTGGCTGGTTTACCCGCCTCTGTCCGAGATGCAGTTCAGCCCGGGCGTCGGCGTTGACTACTACATCTGGGCTGTTCAGATCTCCGGTGTCGGAACGCTTCTGACGGGCGTGAACTTCTTCACGACCATCGTTAAGATGCGTGCTCCTGGCATGGGCTGGATGCAGATGCCGGTCTTCACCTGGACAGCGTTCTGCACGACCGTGCTGATCATGGTGTCCTTCCCGGTTCTGACGGTTACGCTGGCACTGCTCAGCCTCGACCGTTACCTCGGCATGCACTTCTTCACGAACGATGCCGGCGGCAACGTCATGCTGTATCTGAGCATGATCTGGACCTGGGGCCATCCGGAAGTTTACATCCTGGTCATCCCGGCCTTCGGTGTTTTCTCTGAAGTTACCTCAACGTTCTCCCGCAAGCCGCTCTTCGGCTACAACACGATGGTTTACGCTACGTGCTCCATCATGGTGCTGTCGTTCGTCGTGTGGGTGCATCACTTCTTCACCATGGGCGCAGGCGCCAACGTCAATACCTTCTTCGGTATCATGACGATGGTTATCGCAGTCCCGACTGGTGTGAAGATCTTCAACTGGCTGTTCACCATGTATAAGGGACGTGTTGAATTCACGGCTCCGATGTACTGGACGATCGGCTTCATGATCACCTTCTCCATCGGTGGCATGACGGGCGTCATGATGGCCATGCCGGCCGCTGACTGGATCCTTCACAACTCCCTGTTCCTCATTGCCCACTTCCACAACGTCATCATCGGCGGCGTGTACTTCGGTTACATTGCAGGTATGGGCTTCTGGTTCCCGAAGGCTTTCGGCTTTAAGCTGAACGAAGCCTGGGGCAAGCGCGCGTTCTGGTGCTGGTTCGTTGGCTTCTATCTTGCCTTCGTTCCACTGTATGTCCTCGGTCTCGAAGGCATGACGCGTCGTATGAACCACTACGACAATCCGGACTGGCGTCCGTGGCTGCTGATTGCAGAAGCTGGTGCGGTTGTTATCGCTCTGGGTATCGTCTGCCAGCTCACGCAGCTTTACGTTTCCATCCGTGACCGTAACCTACCGGAAAACCTCGACCTGACGGGCGATCCGTGGGGTGGCCGTACGCTGGAGTGGTCCATTTCTTCTCCGCCGCCGGCTTATAACTTCGCAGTGATCCCGGACATTCACGGTCTGGACACGTTCCACACCGAGAAGCAGCTTGGCCGTCGTGCACACAACAAGCCGCTTGCTCCGATCCACATGCCGAAGAACACCGCTGCTGGTGCCTTCATCGGTGCGTTCGCCTTCATCCTGGGCTTCGGTGCAATCTGGTACATCTGGTGGATGGCTGGTCTTGGTCTGATCGGTATCGCCGCCACCATGATCATGCGCAGTGCAAACCGTGATATCGACTACTACGTCCCTGTCAGCGAAATCGAGCACAACGAGGAAGTCTATTCCCGTCGTATCGCCGCTGCTCAGGCAGCAGAGTAAGGGGGGCATAGCTAATGGCTCACGAAGCAACCATGTCGCCTCTGGCACACGCTGACGGTCACGATCACGAGCATCACCACGAGAGCCCGAACGTCTTCGGTTTCTGGCTCTACCTGATGACCGACTGCATTCTCTTCGGGTCGATCTTTGCTGCTTTCGCAGTCCTCCGGAACCAGTACGCCGGAGGCCCTTCGGGGAAAGAACTGTTCGATCTGACGAATGTCGGGATCGAGACGGCTATCCTGCTGTTCTCGTCCATCACCTACGGCTTTGCCTCGCTCAGTGCGCTGGCAAAGAACAAGGGGATGGTTCTTCTGTGGCTCGCCGTGACGTTCGTTCTGGGTCTCTCCTTCGTTGGTCTTGAGGTGACTGAGTTCACCCACATGATCGCCGAAGGAAATGGTCCTGACCGTTCTGCATTCCTCTCCGCGTTCTTCACGCTGGTTGGTACGCACGGTCTTCACGTCACCTGCGGTCTGATCTGGATGGCAGTTCTGATGGTCCAGATGATGGGCCCGCAGGATCTGTCTCCGCGGATGATGGACAAGCTGACTTGCCTCAGCCTGTTCTGGCACTTTCTGGACATCGTCTGGATCTGTGTTTTCTCCTTCGTCTATCTCGCAGGTGTGATGTAATGGCCCAGGCACATACAACCCACGATGGTAGCCACGGCTCCTATCAGTCTTACATCATCGGGTTCGTTCTTGCGGTCGTCCTGACTGTTGCGTCTTTCGCAGCAGTCATGACACACGCACTGGCCCCGGGGATGGCACTTGCAGCTCTCGGTGTTCTCGCGGTCGTTCAGATCGTGGTCCACCTGGTGTTCTTCCTTCATATGAACACCAGCAACGAGCAGAGCTGGAACCTGATGTGCTTCATCTTTGCAGCAGTATCAGTCATCGTCATTATTGGCGGCACGCTGTTCATCATGCATGACACGGCCATCAACATGATGTCCCGCTAAGATTTCTTTTGGGATCACGGCAGGAAAGGCTGGCAGGAGAAATCCTGTCAGCCTTTTTTTATGTCTGCTGTCCTGATCGGTACTCAGGCGCTTACCTTAATGCCCTCGCAGTTTCCAACTGAGCAGGGTGTGGCAGGCGCAATAAAAAAGCCCGGCACAATGGCCGGGCTTAATAGTATCTTGGTGGGAGAGGCGTCTCAGTCCTTGTGGGGAGCCTCGGACAGCATGGCTGCCTTGCCCGGCTGATCTTTCCACTCTTCTGCGTCAGCTGGCTGTTCGCCCTTACGGGTAATGTTTGGCCACTGGGCGGCGAGACGGGAGTTGATCTCGATCCATGGAGCTGCACGGTTGTCGCTATCCGGGAAGATGGCTTCTGCCGGGCACTCAGGTTCGCAAACGCCGCAGTCAATGCATTCGTCCGGATTAATGACGAGGAAATTTTCTCCGGCATAGAAGCAGTCTACGGGGCAAACTTCCACGCAGTCCATGAACTTGCACTTGATGCAGTTTTCCGTGACCACATAGCTCATTGGTGTCTCCGATCCTCATTCGGGCCCGGCTGTGCGGCCCAATTTTATATTGTGCGGGATGATATGCGAAGGATTGGCCTAGGAAGCAAGCTTCTTAGGCTCTTCTCTCACGATCTCGTATAGCTGGGATGCTTCTTTCGCGGGGCCCCGACGCTCCCCAAGGTCCAGAACGCGCCAGACACGCACGTCTTCACCGGGGCTGAGAGGCGGCAGGGTCACCACATCACCCACCCTGAGTTTGGCATGCGGCTTGCTGGTGGGCTGTCTGTTTACCCGGATGCGCCCTTTGCTGACAATGGTTGCACAGAGCGGGCGTGTCTTGGCGACGCGGGCATAATAAAGCCACTGATCCAGGCGTTGATAGGCATCACTCATGGGGCAGCACGATCTCTCAGAATGGCCAGGGCGGCGAAAGGGCTGTCTGGTCGGACAATGGGGCGTCTTGCGTTGCTGGCCGCTCCTGACGGTCTGGCCTTTCTGCGTGTTGCTCGATTGCGGCGGTCAGCCAGGAGCATCAATGGTGCAGGTGGCCCAGCATGCGTTTGGCTGGGAGAGCACGGTGGTTTGTGGGCAACGCCAAGGGCACCAAGAACCTCTGGAAGAAGGTCGGCTTTAATTCCAAGGCGTGAGGCGAGACCGACGGGAGCAGGATGATCCCGCTTGCGCGTTAATTGCTCCAGCTCTTTCACAATACGTTCGGCGATATCGAGTCTAACCCCTGTTTTGGCTGCCTGCAGCCAGCCTGGAACGCCTTCCACCATATGCCATGGCAACGAGACACGACCGGCTGGCGGGGGCATCAGGGGAAGGTCAAGGCGGAGTTGTGTGAGAAGTGTCAGAAGGGCCGATGCTCGTGGACGCAGAAGTGCGGGACAGAAAACGGCAAAACGACCCACTTCCACGCCGAGCTTCCGCAAGGCGCGTTGAGCTGGAGGCGGGAGGGACTGATCTGAGGGCAGGACAGAGGAGATACCGCCATCTTCATGCAATCGATGAAGAATGCCTCTGAGTTGAGGCTGATCCGTTACGGCGCTTTGCGCTTTGTAGAGAACGGAGAGATCCCGTTGAAGTGTGCTGTCCACATAACGGAGAAGGCGCTGCTCAACCTGAATTCGCTGATTGGTGTCAGTGAACTCAGCGGAAAACAATCTGACGGCTGGCTGTAGAAACGTTTTTCCAACCGTCAATCGGCCGAGGGGGATGTTGTCCCACGATAGAATGCCGGTGTCTGTCTCAAGGGACAAAGCACTATCCGGCGCCTCCTGAAATAGGCGGACCCGGCGTGGGATCTCCTGCAGCAGCGCTTTGCGTCCGGCTTTGAGAACGATCTGATGATCAGGCCCGTTTGTGGTGTCGGTTTGGAGCGAAAAGCCACGGATCTTGCCGATGCTATGGCCTTCAACAATGACCTCTCCGTCTGCGGTGACGGCAGACAGGAGGTTACGGTCTGTCTCAGCATCCAGTCGACGAAGCAGGGACGTGGCGCGTCTGTCCACAAAGCGGGACGTCAGGCGCTCATGCAGTGCGTCTGAAAGCAGGTCTTCCACTTCCCGGGCGCGCTGTTGCCAGACAGATGAGTGACGGCTCCATTCTGTTCTGGCGGCCACATAAGAGCAGACCCGTACGCCCGTCAGACGATGCATCAGGGTATCAATGTCACCTTCGGTGCGGGCAAAACCCTTGATGTGTCCTTCCATCCAGTTTGCTGGAACAGCGCCATCTTTGAGGATATGCAGGAACAGGCGTGCGCAGAGCCGTGTATGGCTGTCATCGCCAAGTTTGCGGAAATCAGGGATTTGGCAGACTTCCCAGAGAAGAGACGTCGCACGTTTTCCTTTGGCGACCTCCCGAATTTCCGGGTCCAGAATCAGGGACTCAAGGGTCACAACGTCAGACGCAACGCGGCCTGCCATTAGGCCGCGGGAAGGCGGCGCGACCGTAAGGCTGGCGAGAAGAGCCCGGGGATTGCTGAAATCCAGTGCGTGATTGCGCCAGTATAGCCGTTGAATCGGATCGAAGCGGTGCTGTTCTACGGCATCTATAGTTGCGGCCGACATGGGCGGACAATCGGCCGTAGTCCCGAATGTACCGTCCTTCATGCCACGCCCCGCACGGCCGGCAATCTGCGCTATTTCCTGCGGGAAGAGCGGGCGGGGTGTTGTGCCGTCAAATTTGGAAAGCTGGGCAAGCGCAACATGGTCCACATCCATGTTCAACCCCATCCCGATGGCATCGGTGGCCACCAAGTAATCGACTTCCCGGTTCTGGTAGAGCTCGATCTGGGCGTTTCGCGTGCGTGGGCTGAGTTGCCCCATGATGACGGCACAACCACCTCTCCGGCGTCGTATGACTTCGGCCAGAGCGTAAACTTCTGACATCGAGAAAGCCACGATGGCCGATCGGGGGGGGAGGCGAGAAAGCTTGGTTGGTCCAGTGCTCACGAGACTCGACAGGCGTGTGCGTGTGTCGATTTCGATTCCGGGCACCAGCTTTTGCAGAAGCGGACGAATTGTTTCCGCACCCAGGAAGAGTGTCTCTACGGTTCCCCGGGCGTGGAGGAGACGATCCGTAAAGATATGTCCACGGTCCGGGTCAGACGCGAGCTGGATTTCGTCGACAGCGACGAACTCGGCTTTCCGGTCCAGTGGCATGGCTTCGACCGTGCAGGAGAACCATCGCGCGCCTGGAGGAACAATTTTTTCCTCACCTGTTATAAGGGCGACGGAACGCTCCCCTTTGGCCGCGACCAGGCGCTCGTAGTTTTCGCGCGCGAGAAGGCGCAACGGAAAACCGATGATGCCGGAGGAATGAGCCATCATGCGAGTCAGAGCATAGTGCGTCTTGCCCGTATTGGTTGGGCCAAGTGCCGCACGGACGCTTGCTGGCATGATATGATGAGCGGAATGGTTACCGCGGTGTGCACCCTTCATGTGTGAATGGTCGGGTGCCTGCGGAACAAAAGCAAGCGTTCGAGCCAAAAGGTTCGATCTTTTAAGGAAAGAGGTTCATGAGTTCTCACATCCAGCTCCCTTTTGTTTCCGCCAGCGAGGCTCCAACACCGCGCGTTGTGCATCTGGTGAAGGTGCAGGATGACGAGACGATTGCCGGTCTCCTGGGCGAGCACGCATCTTTTCTGACGGCGCAGGGGTTCAAAGCAAAAGATGGCGCTTTTACGCTTCTGCCTGGCGACGGTGGGGCGGGAGCGGCTCTGCTTTGTGTCGATGAGGGGCGCCTGAATGACCCGACAGCCTTTGGCGTGCTGGGAACGATCCTTCCGGAGGGTGACTGGAGCCTTCTGCCGCACGGGATGGAAAGCGCCGTTCAGGAGACTGCTCTTCTCGGGTTCGCCATGGGAACATATCAATATCGTGTCGGGGTCGTGCGGTCATTCACCACGCGATTGGTTGTGCCGGACGAGGCGGCTACCGTTATTGCCTATGCGAAAGCAAACTGGTTTGGCAGGGATCTGATCAATACGCCCGCCAATCTGCTTGGCCCAAAAGATCTGGCGCTGTCGGCTTATCGGGCTTTGGAAAATCGTGGTGCAGACGTTCGCATTGTTGAGGGCGATGACCTGAAGGCCGCGTATCCCTGTTTGGCAGAGGTGGGTGAGGGGTCTGAACGCAAGCCTGCTGTTGTTGTGGCCCGCTGGAAAGCCCGTGAAGGCGCGCCGCGTCTGTCTCTTGTTGGGAAGGGCGTGTGCTTCGATACGGGGGGATACGACCTGAAGCCCGCAGCAGGCATGCTGCGTATGAAAAAAGACATGGGCGGCGCAGCCCTGCTTCTGGCTGTGATGTGCGCGGCGATTGATCTGCAACTGGATGTTGATCTGGAACTGCGTCTTGGATGTGTTGAGAACAGTGTGTCTGGCCATGCCATGCGTCCTGGCGATGTTCTGCGGACGCGAAGCGGAAAAACGGTTGAGATTGGCAACACAGATGCAGAGGGGCGTTTGGTGTTGTGCGATTTGATAACGGAAGCCGCTGAATCTGCGCCAGATTACATTGTGGATGCTGCAACCCTGACCGGCGCTGCGCGCGTAGCTCTCGGTCCAGACCTTCCAGCGGTGTTCAGTAACAGTGATGAACTGGCTCAATTACTGCTCGAATCGGGCTCAGATACTGCAGATGCTTTGTGGAGATTGCCACTCTGGCATGGCTATGACGCATGGCTTGATAGTAAAATAGCCGACGTCGGAAATATTACATCCAAGCCCATGGCGGGCGCTATTACAGCCGCTTTGTACCTTCAGCGCTTCGTTCCGGCCGGACAAAACTGGCTGCATATAGACACTTACGCTTGGAATGACGCCAATTCTCCGGGGCGACCAGAGGGCGGCGAGACGCTGGCACTTCGTGCGCTTCTTAAAATGATAACAAACATTCGCAGGTCTTCGTGAAGTGAAGAACCTGACGGGAAGATGATCCTTAACGAACCGTAATATGATTGTCTTAAAACTATGGGGTGTAAATCTGCTTCTGATAGGGCATACGGCCTTTCATGTTCGAAAGCTGCTAGCCGCAGCATAAATCGTTTTGAAACCCGCATACTTGCGGATGCGTTTCAAAACACCAGATGTAGAAGACCAACGCTCAATCCCATGATGGGGTGAGCCACAGATGCAACCCCTCGGGCCGGCAAGGCTCGAATGTTCTTTTTCCTGTTACTCGATCGGGTAACAGGCAGGGCAGACCGTTAAGGAGAGAGAAATGCCTCAGGCTAACAACGACCAGATGCTTCACCTTCTGTGCGACACCGTCGTCTCCATGGTGCGCCGTGATGGTCCTGATCTGTCTGCCCGCCAGCTTGCTGTGTTCCTGACCTGCTACCTGCGTGACGGTGCACACACTGTTCGTGGTCTGGCTTCAGAGCTCAAGGTGTCCAAGCCTGCTATTACACGCGCTCTGGACCGTCTCGGTGAGCTGGATCTGGCACGTCGTAAGGTTGATCCGCTGGATCGTCGTTCCGTCCTCGTGCAGCGCACGCTGAAGGGTTCTTCCTTCCTTCGTGAAATGCGCGCTGTCATGGCTGAAGCTTCTGGTACCCGTCCGGTTCGTGCAGAGCGCGCAGCCGCTTCTGTCGAGCGTATCAGCACACGTCGCGCTGGCTGATTACCAACGATCCTGCACGCGGGCTCTGGCTCGCGTGCAGATATATCCTGTCCAGCAAAGCTGAGGCAGAAGAATGAGCAGGGCAATTACAAGCCACTCATTGGCCAGACAGGCCGCTGCACCCCACAGTGCAAATCCCCAATAGACAGTCGTTACAAGCGGCATTGGCAGTCCTGAGCGGATCGCGAGCTGATAAAGATGCCCACGGTGGGCCTCGGTCAGTCGGTCGCCTGCGCGGGCGCGACGAGCCAGCGTAAAGAGGACATCCCACAGCACGCCTGAGAGCACTGCGAGTACGATGAGCGCCGAAGTATGGAGAGGCTGCATGGCCCCCCAGGCGATGACAAGCGCTCCTGCCTGACTGCCAACATCTCCCATAAAAATGCGGGCTTTGGGAAAATTCCATGGCAGAAATGCTGCAAGGCACACCGCGAACAGCACGAAAATAACGGGCTGTATTCCTGCTGACGCCAGAAAGGCCGCGGCAATCATCATCGTGCCTGAGGCTAACCCGTTAATCCCGTCGATAAAGTTGAGGGCATTCGTGATAAACACGGCCCCCAGAATGAAAATCCCCATCATTGGCAGAGATGCGCCCGTTCCAGCCGCGGCCAAAAAGGCGGCCATGAACTGTGCACCAAGCTTGTAACGCGCCCTGAAAGAATACAAATCGTCCAGCCAGGAAACGGCAGCGAGTAGAATAACGCCGGCCAGCATCCCGATGACGGACGGATTTATAATAGGCTGCCCTTTGAGAAACAGGCTTGGTAACGCGCAGAGCAGAAAAGCTCCGATAATGCCGATGCCTCCGCCTTTGGGTGTTGGCCGCGTATGGGAGCTGCGGTGCACGGGAGTGTCCATAATTCCGGCCTGAATCATCAGGACGACCAGGACTGTGCATATGACTGCGGCACACAAGTCCAGCAGGGTAAGACCGGAGAGAAAGGACGACAAAGAAAAGGGCATGGACGGACTTTATGGGAACAGTGGTTTTGGCGTTATAAGGGAGACGTGAAAGTCACACCATCTTCTGGCCCTCAGTTTCCGGCCCCGTCTAGCGCTATCAGCCGTACAGGTCGCACGACCGCACAGGCGAGACGCATCGCTCTCAATGTTCTTCTGGATGGAGTCGTGTCCGCAGCGGCAGCCCCTGTGGCACGTTGGCTGGCTGACCCTCATGGAGGACTGCTGCATCCGCTATGGTTTGTGGCGGGCGGGGGGATTACGCTCCTCGTCAGCGGGCTGCCTTTTCGTATGGCACAGCAGTACTGGCGTTTTTCCGGTCTTTCCGATCTTTTTAATATTGCCTGCGCGTCAGTTGTCAGTGCCACGTTGTTCTCAACTTTGCTGCACCTGGCTGGCTACCCGCTTCCAAGCACGACATTCCCGGTCATTCATGCGCTGGTTCTCCTGACATGTCTGGGCGCTTTACGCATGTTCTGGCGGCTGACAGCACGTCGTCGCCTTATGGTCGCTGAGCGTGAGCGCGTGCTGTTACTTGGCGCTGATCACGAGGCGGATCTTTTCATTCGCGCAATGGAGCGGGATCATCAGGCCGGACGTCGCGTTGTCGGGCTTCTGACGGGGGGAACGCAGCAGGCAGGGCGACGCATTCACAGTTGTCCCATTCTTGGAACGATTGATGAGACGCCTGAAATTCTGAAGCAGATGTCAGCCTCGGGACGTCTGCCGGATACGTTGGTTATCACCACGTCCGAACTGCGGGGCGCTCCGTTGTCCCGTATCCTTGAAGTGGCGCGTGAGTATGGTGTTGATGTTCAGAGAACGCCCTCTTTGACTGATCTGAAGCCCGCAGACAGTGTTGAGCTTCGTCCCGTCGCCATTGAAGATCTGTTGAACAGGCCTCCGGTAGCGTTGAATAGCGAAGGGATGAGCCGCCTGATCGCTGGGCAGGTCATCGCTGTAACGGGGGCTGGCGGCAGCATTGGATCTGAACTGGCGCGACAGATCGCTTCGTTCAGACCTGCTGCCATTCTTCTGATTGAAAACAGCGAGTATGCGCTGTGGCAGATCAACCTGGATCTTTCAGAGCGATATCCTGCGGTTCAGCGGCATCAGATTATTGCTGATGTGCGCGATCGCGGCAGGATATCCGAAATTTTCATGGAATATCGTCCAGCACTTATTTTCCATGCCGCCGCGCTCAAGCATGTACCGATCGTGGAATCAAATCCGATCGAGGGTGTGCTGACCAACGTCGTGGGCACCCGCATTGTTCTGGACGAGGCCGAGCGTTCAGGTGCGCAGGCGATGGTGATGATTTCGACGGACAAGGCCGTTAACCCTTCCAGCCTCATGGGGGCCAGCAAGCGCTGCGCTGAGGTCTATGGACAGGCGCTCGATATGCGTGCGCGTGCTGGTAAAGGCGGTTTGCGGTGTGTGACCGTGCGTTTTGGGAATGTCCTGGGGTCTACAGGGTCTGTCGTCCCCCTGTTTCGCCGCCAGCTTGAACATGGCGGCCCGCTAACTGTAACCCACCCGGACATGACCCGTTACTTCATGACGATCCCTGAAGCGGTGGGGCTGGTGCTTCAGGCTGCCGTCCGTGGCACTCAGGATACTTCCGGGGAAGATACAACGGATCAGCGTCTCCGGCAGGGCGGCATTTTCGTTCTGGATATGGGCGATCCGGTCAGGATCATGGATCTTGCCTGTCAGATGATCCGTCTGGCTGGCCTCAAACCAGAAACAGACGTGGAAATCCAGATTACGGGCCTACGCCCTGGCGAGAAGCTTTTTGAAGAGCTGTTTCATGGACGGGAAGCCCCAGTGCCGACAGATGCGCCAGGTCTGAGAATGGCGTCTCCCCGGACAGTGGATTTCAATATCGCGACTGATGCCATGAATGCGCTGGAAGCGGCGTGCCACCGCGAAGATCTTTCAGCTGTCATGGAAATATTTCACCGGTTAGTGCCGGAATTCAACCATAACCGGGATGGAAAGGCGCCGTCTGCGGTCGCGCTTTCACAGCCTGATGCGGAGGTCACTGCATGATTACCCCGATAGCCTTCCTGGATCTGCCCAAACAGCAGGCTCGTTTGAAAGACGCGATCAAGAGCCGTGTTGACGCAGTGTTTGAGCATTGTCGCTTTGTCATGGGCCCCGAGGTAGAGGAACTTGAGCAGCGGCTGGCCGAGTTCGGGGGCGCGAAATATGCTGTCGGCGTCTCATCGGGCACCGATGCACTCCTGATGGTTCTGATGGCAGAAGAGATCGGACCGGGGGACGCGGTCTTTCTGCCAGCCTTCACCTATACGGCGACGGCTGAAGTTGTTCTCCTTTTGGGCGCAACGCCCGTTTTCGTTGATGTGGAACCAGATACGTTCCAGATCAGTCTGACGTCTCTCGCGGAGCGGCTGACCGCTGTGCGGAAGGGTGGGGAACTGGAGCCGCGAGCTCTGATTGGGGTGGATCTTTTCGGTCAGCCTGCGCCTTGGGATGAACTGAAAATTTTTGCGGCCCAGGAAGGTCTGACGCTTATTGCGGACTGCGCGCAGTCTTTCGGGGCCTCTTATCACGGACGCCGTCTGGGGCACGAGGCGCGTGCTACAACGCTATCGTTTTTCCCGTCCAAACCTCTCGGCGGCTACGGAGACGGAGGCGCTATTCTGACGGATGATGAGGACCTGGCCATCCTCTATCGTTCCCTGCGAACGCACGGGGAGGGCAAGACGCGATACGAAGTGGAGCGGATTGGCATCAACGGTCGGCTGGACACGATTCAGGCAGCTGTTCTTCTGGCGAAACTGGATGCTTTCGAAGATGAGCTGACCAAGCGTGAAGCCATTGCCTGCGCATATGACCGTGCCATGCCGCAAGGTATTCAAGAGCCGGTGCGCGTGCCTGACAGCGAAAGTGCCTGGGCGATTTACAGCGTGTTGCTGCCAGACGCGGCGAAACGGGATTCCCTTCAGGCACACCTGAAGGCCGCGGGGGTGCCGACGGCAGTGTACTACCCGAAACCTCTCCATCATCAGCCCGCGTATAGCGAGCATCATGACGGTGCGGCTCTTCCTGTTTCGGAAGATCTCGGAACACGTATTCTCGCACTTCCTATTCAGCCAGAGCTGACGAATGAAGAAGTGGATCGTATCACGGAAGCCCTGAAAAGCTGGGCAGGAGACACCTTATGAGGCGCGAGCAGAAGCTGTTACTGGCTTTTTGTGCACTGGTTTTCATTCCAGTGGGTATCGTCTGGTTCGTGGCGTGGCCACTGATCCACGCATGGAAATTCCCGCCGGTGACGGAAGGCAAGATAATCGCTCCTGTCAGCCGGGATCTGAGTGCAACTGAAGTTCAGGACATTAATCTGTGGCTTCAGTCGCACACAACGGCCTGGGGCCCTAGCGGGGAGCAGCCGCCTGCGAAGGGGCAGGTCATCCTGCGCATGAACAACGCGGACAATCATCCGGTCATCATTTCCATCTGGAAGCACAGGCATCAAGCGGACATCGTCGGCGTGCAGCTTGAGGACAATGGCCCCTACCGCATGAACGCCTTTGAAGACGCGTCTCTCACGGCGCTCCAGCCAGCAGAATTGCAGCCTCACGGATAAAGCTGAACACTTCAGGACTGAAAGGCGCCTGTCGTTCAGGTGTCTGCCAGTCCTGCATGTCTTCGTACATTGTCCCCGTCTTGCGCCAGAGTTCCGGGCCCACGGCCTTTTGCAAAGGCTTCTGAAGTTCCAGCCAATCCCTTGCGAGGCTTTGAGCCTCTGGGGCAGATGGGGATACCAAGCGGGCAAGAGCATCTTCACAGCGCACGATAAGTCGTTCCCAGAGCACCTGATAGGATGTTCTGTCTTCAGTTGGGAGGTGACGATCCATTTGCGTCTGCCACGCCATCTGTTCTTCCGCAGTAAAGTATTTTTCAAAAACGGGCTGAAGGTTTTCTCGTTGTAGAATGGCTTCTCCTTCTTCAGCAGAAGGAAAAATGCCACCAGATCCATCGGACCATCGTAAATCTGGCTCTCCGAACCAGAGAGTTGGTCAGAGATTAGATTATGGGTGGTGCGGAGTTGGGAAATTGTTCTTTCTCATACTGCCATGCGTGCTGACAGCAGGGAGAGTTGGGTCTCTATGATATCTTTTGGGGATGCCGGCTTCAGTTCCAGGGAGCGGATCTCAGCGAGACTAAATCCCATGCGCTTTAAAAGAAAAATGTGTGCCAGCGTGCTGATTGTCTGGAGCGTGTAAACGCGTCTGCCATTTTCAGCTTGGGCTGGCTTGATGAGTCCCAAAGCTTCGAAATGCCGAAGTGTCCGGGGTGTTGTTGCGCTGGCTTTGGCAAGTTCGCCAATGGTCAGGGTCTTTGCAGTCATTGATCTTCCTCCTGACGCATCATCTGCAATGATGACGTTACGTCAGGAGCAAGCGAAATATTCAGTCTTTCCTGGCTTCGTCTTCGGAAATTTCACCGACGTCGCGGCGGGTCTGTTCTTCGTCATCGAGAGGGGCAGTTGCCTTGTCTCCCATAGCCAGCAGGGCTGCCGTGATCGGAGATGCCAGGATCAGGCCTGGAATACCAAGAATGGTGCTGAAAACCGTCTGGGACAGAATAGCAACGGCAGGTGGCATATGGACTGCACGTCGCTGGATGAGGGGCGCAAGAACGTTGCCTTCAAAGAACTGGATCACGCTGTAAAGAATAGCCACGAACAGGGCTTCTTTGCTTCCCATGGAAAGGCCCAGGAGTACGGCCGGGACCGCACCAAGGATGGCGCCGATATAGGGAATGAAGTTGCAGATACCAGCGACCACACCGAGTGCAAGCGCAAGAGGAACGCCAATCAAAGAGAGGCCAATCCCGGACAGAATGCCCACGACGAGCATGTCGAGGGCCTGACCTGCTGTCCACGCCCAGAGTGTCGTGCCCGCAGCCATGAGTAATTCACGTGCGGATGCGCGGTGCTGGGAAGGAACGAGGCGCAGAAAACCGTCAATGTAAATTGCAGGCGACAAGGCAAAGTACAGCCCTGCAATCAGAATGACAGCCAGGGTGCCCAGCACACCAAAGGCGCTGCTGAGAATACCAGTCACGGACCCTGCAAGGCCGGAGCCCAGGGAGCCCAGGGAGCCAAGGCTGCCAGACGTTGCATCATTTCCGCCAACTGCGGTTGGAAGATGATCCAGAACAAGCTGACCCAGAGTAGACCCTGAAAGATGCGATTTCAGATCGCCTGACTGCTGGACAAGTGCCTGTTTGAGGCGAATGAACTGGTCCCCGATCGCCGGGCCGCTGCTCCAGACGAGGCCTGCCAGTGCGAGCAGGATAACCACTGTGACGAGAGCAACAGCGCCCTGATAGGGGATGAACGAGACGTGGCGACGTACGATCCGGGCGAGGCCATGCAGGACGACGGCCATCAGTGCTGAGGCGAAAACAACAGCCAGCACATCCTTCATCAGCCAGACGGCCAGAAGGATCAGCGTCACAGTCAGGGCGATCCGTAACAGGCTGGCAATTTTTGAAAGTTCGCGCGCGCGCGGTTCCTTCTCGTCTCGGTCCTTCGGGTCGGAAAACGAAATAGGCATCAGCCGGTCCATCCTGAATCTGTAGGCCGGTGTTGGCTTATGGACTTCGGGAAGGCGGGTCAATTGGCTGAGGTGATCTAACGATACTCTCACGGAGTGCTGACATCCGTGAGAGTACACATGCTACAGTTAAGTTCGGCTTTGGTTAGGCTGAAGCATCTTCAAGTTCCGCCTGTGCTTCGAGCCAGAGCTCTTCTGTTTTCTCCTGTGTCGCGTTCAGAGCAGAAAGATGAGCATTCAGCGACGCGATTTCACCGGGATTCCCTGACTGATAGAGCTCCGGATCGGCAAGCTTAGTCTCAATTTTCTCTTTTTCCCGATTGATCTGAGCCAGCTTCGCTTCAGCATCACGAATTTTTCGGCGGAGCGGGGCCAGCGCTCGTGTGAGCTCCTTGCGGTCAATTTTCTTCTGGGGAGCTGTCGCCTGAGACGCCTCCTGTGAGGCCGGGCGATTGGCGTTTTTGTTCCGCTCCGTATTTTCCGCTCTGGCCTTGCGAGCACGTTCGACCAGCCATGCCTTGTATTCCGCCATGTCGCCGTCAAACGGCGCAATGGTTCCGTCTTCAACCAGCCAGAACCGATCCGCCACGGATTCCACCAGATGGCTGTCATGGCTGATGAGGATTACCGCGCCCTCAAATTCGGAAAGGGCACGGATCAGGGCATCGCGTGCGTCAAGATCAAGATGGTTGGTTGGCTCATCGAGGATGAGAAGATGCGGGGCGTCACGAGTGGAGAGCGCAAGAAGAAGGCGTGCTTTTTCCCCACCGGACAATTCTGAAACACGGGTTTCAGCACGATTAACATCAAGTCCGAAGCGCGCGAGCTGTGAGCGTACGGCAACCGGCGTCGCGTCAGGCATGGCGCGGGCCATGTGATCGATCGGTGTTTCAGACAGGACAAGTTCGTCAGCCTGATGCTGCGCGAAATAGCCGATTTTGAGCTTTGGCGAGTGATTGTAAGTTCCCGCCATGGGATCGAGACGTCCGGCCAGTAGCTTGGCGAATGTGGACTTGCCGCGCCCGTTCTGGCCCAGAAGCGCGATTCGGTCTTCCATATCGAGCCGCTGGTTCAGACCTTTGAGAACCACCCGTCCGTCATATCCAAGGCTGACGTTATCGAGGGTGATCATCGGTGGGGGAAGGGGCTGCGGTTCCGGGAATGAAAAGCGCGTCGGCGTATCTTCCACCACGCTGTCAATCTGCGGAAGGCGCTCAAGCGCTTTCAGGCGGGCCTGAGCCTGCTTGGCTTTCGTGGCCTTTGCGCGGAAACGATCGACGAAGGACTGCATATGCGCACGCTGTGTCGCAATGCGCTCAGCCATACGATTTTGCTGAAGGGCCTGCTCTGTCCGGATGCGCACGAAGTTGTCGTAGCCGCCGGGCGTCAGGCTGAGTTTCTGATGATCCAGATGAGCAATGGCATCGACTGTATTGTCGAGAAGTGATCGGTCATGACTGACGATCAGAGCCGCACCAGGGAATTTTGCGAGCCAGGATTCGAGCCAGAGGGTGGCTTCGATATCAAGATGGTTGGTGGGCTCATCCAGCAGAAGGAGATCGGGGCTGAGGAAGAGGGCCGTCGCCAGCGAGACACGCATTCTCCAGCCGCCGGAGAAGTCCGAGACCGAGCGAAGCTGCGCGTCTTGATCGAAGCCCAGCCCCGACAGGATGGCGCCTGCACGGGCGGGCGCCGTGTAGGCGTCAATGGCAATCAGGCGCTCATGTACATCTGCGATACGGGCAGGGTCCGTGGCAGTCTCGGCTTCGGCAAGGAGGGCCGCGCGCTCGATGTCGCCTTCCAGCACCGTGTCGATCAGCGAGGTGTCACCAGATGGTGTTTCCTGCTTCACGCGGCCCATTGTGGCCCGATTTGCAAGCGTGATGGTGCCCCCATCCGGGGCAATATCCCCTGCAATCGCGCCAAGAAGCGTTGATTTTCCAGCCCCATTTTTTCCGATGAGGCCAATTTTCCGACCGGGGTCGACTGTCAGCGATGCGCCATCCAGCAGGGTACGGCCGGCGATGCGGAGAGTCAGGTCAGTGATGGTGAGCAGGCTCACGGGCGCCTCGATCAGTCGGGAAGAGTGAAAAAACCGCGACAGACCTATCAGGAACTACGAATTTGCTCTAGTGGAACGGCGGGATTTACCCCTTTGTCCAACAGGAGAAGAAAGATGGCTCTCGAGCGCACGCTTTCAATCATCAAGCCCGACGCCACGAAGCGTAACCTGACCGGCAAGATCAATGCCGTGTTCGAGGAAGCCGGTCTGCGCATCGTTGCTCAGAAGCGCATCCAGCTGACCGAGAAGCAGGCTGGCGCTTTCTACGCAGTTCACAAGGAGCGTCCGTTCTACGGCAGCCTCGTGTCCTCCATGCTCGCTGAGCCGGTTGTCGTGCAGGTTCTGCAGGCTGAGAACGCTGTTGCAAAGCACCGTGAAGTCATGGGCGCAACGAACCCGGCTGATGCAGCTGAGGGCACCGTGCGTAAGCTTTATGCTGAAAGCATCGAAGCAAACTCCGTGCACGGTTCTGACAGCCTTGAGAACGCGAAGAACGAGATCGCTTTCTTCTTCGCTGAGACAGAAATCCTGCCGTAAGGTCTGGGTTCTGCCAATGGAGAGCCGCAGGTTCTGTGGCTCTCCATTTCCAATGATTTGGGACGGTATCTGAACGCCCCGACTGGTCAGCCTTCACACGTTCCCGGTTCCGCTGTCATCCAGGCCCACTCTGCGGCATGATGATGGAAGAGAGGCATGGTTCGATCTGTGGGCAACGACGCTACAACTTCTTTCCTTTACAAATATCCGCTGGCTATCGTCTGGGGACTTCTGGTCTCTGCCTGCCTGATGTTTCTGGTGATTGCGACGCCGCCATTACAGGTCGCCGATGAGCCAAATCATTTTCAGAGAGCCATACAGATCTCTCAGGGACAGTTGATCGGCCATCGTTTCAGCGCCTCTGATAGCGGTGGTGTCATTCCTGAAGACAGCGTTGTATTCGCTTACAGATATGATGATCTCAAAGGTCGATACGAACGGAAAGTAGACTGGAACCGTATCTTCGGCAGCGCACCATTAAGCTGGAAAAGTCCGAAGCGGGAAGCAGGCTTTCCAAACACGGTGATCTATTCTCCGATCTTTTATTTTCCATCAGTGGTGGGGATTGAAGTCGGCAAAAGACTTCATGAAGATATTTTAAAGTCTTTTTATCTGGCGCGCATGTCCAACGCCGTCTTTTGCGTACTTTCCGGAATGTTCGCCCTTGCGATTGTCCGTCAGGGACGACTGATTATTGCAGCATTTCTCTCAATGCCGATGTCGCTGTCACTGTTCGCGTCCTGCTCTCAGGATGGGCCTTTGATCGCAGCGTGTGCAGTCTGTACGGCTCTCATGACGCGATTAAATGATGATTTCTGCAAGAACAGATGGTTCTGGCCGACACTTGCGCTTCTGATGGGATGCATTATTGCATCCAAGCCGCCTTATATTCTTATCGCGTTTCTACCGCTGATCATTGCTCCATGGGCGGCCTGGCGCTCGGCTGCGGGTGCATGTGTGTTTGCCGCACTTGATGCTCTGGCATGGTCGGTTATGGGTGTTCACTCAACGAAGATCCCTTTTCGCTCAGCAGATGGCGTTGATGCGGCGCGTCAGCTACATTTCGTTCTTTCTCACCCGTTCAAAACAATCACAGTACTTCTGCACACATTCAGGGTTTCTGCTTCTTCCTTGATGGGCCAGTTTGTCGGTGTTCTTGGGTGGCTTGATGCACGACTTCCAGACTGGTTTTACCAGTTCGAAGTCATGTTTTTCATTCTCGTAGGTATTTTCTCTTGCCTGTACCTTACAAGAAAAATTGGAAGAGACGAGCTAGTGAGAAAGGCGCTCATATTTTGTGTGTCCATTGGGACTGTCAGCGCTGTCAGCCTTTCTCTCTATCTTATCTGGACCCCCGTCGGTGACAGTTATATTGGCGGTCTTCAGGGGAGATATTATATCCCCTCGGCCATTTTCTCAGTGCTGATCTTTCCTTTCGCATCAACACCCCATTTTATGTCTGTTGCTAAAGAAAAAGCCGTAGAAATTGCGCTTCTTACGGTGGGGTTATGGGTAGGATTTGGCGCTATCGTTCAGACGATACTGGCGCGGTATTGGTAATTGCCGTGACCATTTAATAGTGAGAGGGTGGTTTTCGTGAAAGAAGTAGCCGACCCCTTGGATTTCTATGCGTTAATTCCAAAGACGCGCATAAATGCCGGTTGCTTCAATGCAGACATGTGCAACACAAACGAAATAGGCGCCTAAAAGGCCCGCATAGACCGTTTGATACGTCTTGTTCTGGCGTGGCAGGAACAACAGAACGCCACTTAGAATAGCAGCGCAGCTTATATAAAAATAACGTCCCTGCAGGCCGCTGACAGTGTCCTCTCCAAGGTGAGAGAAGCCAACGTAGAACGCCAGAAGAGTTAAGAGAGAATAAAGCGCACCAAGCGCAATCAGGATTGCTCCGGATCGTGGACTAGCAATGGGCCGTTTGTCAGCGAGAGCCATTAGAACAATCAGAGCTATAGCTATATACCCAGTGCCTTCGCCAATCTTGAAGAAAAGTGGTACTGGACCGCCGCCAAAACGTCCCCATGCGTCCTCCCACCACCAGTGCGAGCCAACACGGTAAGTTTCAGCGATTTCCCGCACAAAAGACCATGGGTGCTCCAGCATGGTCAGGATCTGGACTTTAGGATCTCCTCCCGTATTCCAGTAATGCGCAGGCGTGAATGGGTAAATTCCGTTCCAGACAACGGCGGAGACAAGGCTCAATCCGACGACCGGCATACAGAACTGGACATATTTTCTCTGGGTCGGGAAAGAATTCGTCGGCACCAGAAAGCAGCCGAGACTTAGAAAGCTGCAAGTTAGTTTGAAAAGCCCCAACGGAGCGGCCAAAGCGATAATCAGCCGTATCCAGATTTTCCGGTCTTCGGGAGGGGCCACCCGGGCCCGTAGGCAGCAGGCGAGGAACAGCATTGATCCCAGATTGGTGACAGGATCGGCGCTATATGTTGTCGCCAGATGGAGGCTTGTTGGCGTGGTCATCAGGGCAAGGACGGCCAGTCGCCCTACGGGCAGCACCGCAAGGACGAGTGCGAGCATCCCGATGTATCCAAACAGGTTTCCTAAACGACCAGCGTAATATCTTGTATCCACGCCGCCATGTCCGGCATTGGCGATTATCATGGCGGTGGCTGAGGGAATATACATCAGTGGGGAATATGAAGCGGTCGAAGGGAAATGAACGACTTCCCGATCTCTTTTTGAGTTCTCCAGATCCTTTGCGATCTGCGCAGCGACATTGCTGTCAGATGGCTTATGCTGGTCGCGGTTTGCATTGAAATAGCGCACCCAGGTCAGCATACTGGTGTCGAGCCCACCTCCGAACATGTGCCCCGAATAACGCTGTGCCAGAAGATTTCCCTGAGCGATCTGTTGCGCGCGGTAAAAATGGAATTCTTCATCTACGCCGCTAACAGGCGTGACGCGGTACACAAGAAAAACGCCGATAACAGCAATAGCGAGAAGATAAGCGAGTTCAACAAGCCGCAGGTTTGTTTTGCAGAACGCAAAAAATGACGAAACGGACTTCATATCAGTGCTTATTTCCTTGTTGGGGCACGTGACCGACTGCCATCCGGGCTCATATGCACCCACTCAGAGTAAGGCAATCCGCAAATTATAAAACTGAGTTTTGGAAGTGCTGAGCGTTTTTGCGGTCATTATCGGCAGGGCATTTAACTGAGAGGTGTCTTTACTACACAGTGCCCAGATAAAATGAGGAGCGGAATGAAAGGAGAAACTCCCGGTCATCCCGCCGCCAGATTACTGTCTGTTGATGTAGTTCTGAAGAACCAAAGGATACAGGGCGTGTTCCTGTTCCAGTACGCGTGCAGCAAGTGCATCGGGTGTGTCACTTTCCAGAACCGGCACACGCGCTTGCCCAAGAATAGGCCCTTCATCCACGCCCGCAGTCACAAGGTGGACAGTACAACCGTGTTCGGTTGCGCCGGCAGCAATGGCAGCCTCATGCGTGTGCAGGCCCGGAAATGCGGGCAAGAGGCTCGGGTGGATGTTGAGCATCCGGCCATCCCAGGCGTTGACGAGATAAGGCGTCAGGACACGCATATATCCGGCAAGGCAGACGAGTTGGGCTCCGGAAGCGCGGATGGCAGCGTCCACCTTGCGTTCGTGAGCTTTACGGTCTTTCCCGAACGCCTTGTGGTCAATGGCCGCCGTCTGAAGACCGGCCGCGCGGGCGACCTCCAGACCAGCCGCATCCGGCTTGTTACTGAGCACGAGTACGATCCGAGCCGGAAAATCCGGCCTTTCACAGGCCTCGATCAGTGCACGCATGTTGCTGCCACGCCCGCTGATAAGCACAGCGATGGGCGTCTTCTGCATCATGCGAAGGAGACCGGTGCGGTCAGGGCATAAGCCTCGTCGGAACGGACAACTTCACCGATCTGGAAAGCGCTTTCTCCGCGGACTTCCAGTTCAGCCAGAACGCGCTCTGGCTCGGGGGTGACGAGAACCATGCCAATGCCACAGTTGAACACACGAAGCATTTCATCAGCTGAAACATTTCCGGTTTCTGCCATCCAGCGGAATACGGATGGGACGACCCACGACGAACCGTCAATGCGAACCCCCAGGCCTTCCGGAAGGACGCGCGGCAGATTGCCCGGCAGGCCGCCGCCGGTAATGTGCGCGCAGCCATGGAGCAGGCCCTTGGCGTGCAGATCCAGCACGCTGCGAACATAGAGCTTCGTTGGTGTCAGCAAGGCTTCGGCGAGTGTATGCCCTTCAGAGAAGGGAGCCGGATCGTTCCAGCCGAGGCCTGAACGGCGGACAACTTCACGAACCAGAGAAAAGCCATTCGAGTGAACGCCTGAGGAAGGCATTCCGATCAGTGCGTCGCCTTCGCGGATGCCTGCGGGAAGGAGAGCGCCGCGTTCTGCCGCGCCGACACTGAAGCCAGCGAGATCATAATGTCCCGGTGCATACATGCCCGGCATTTCTGCAGTTTCGCCACCGACCAACGCACAGCCGGACTCTGCGCAGGCATGGGCGATGCCCTTCACGACCGTTGAGGCATCTTCAATGGAGAGTTTGCCGGTTGCCAGATAGTCCAGGAAGAACAGCGGGGTTGCGCCTTGAACGACCAGATCGTTTACGCACATGGCCACGAGGTCAATTCCGACCTCATCATGCTTTCCGGCTTCGATCGCGACCATGAGTTTCGTGCCCACGCCGTCTGTGCAACTGACAAGGACCGGATCGGTGAAACCGGCAGCCTTCAGATCAAACAGGGCACCGAAGCCGCCCAGTCCGCCCATAGTGCCAGGACGGTTCGTGGCTTTGGCTGCGGGCTTGATGGCATCGACCAGGGCATCGCCTGCTGCAATGTCTACACCAGCCTGTGCATAGCTGGCGCCCTGTGAGGTGTCGGGCTGATCGGTCATGATGAAGCTTCCCGCTGGTTGACGTGACGCCGTTCTAGAGCATCCTGCACGCGGGCGGAACGCTTGAATTGAAGGCGTAACGGCATGAAAAGGGATGAGGGATGACAAAACAGGACGGACAGGAAGGGCACGCCATAAGCGATGCCGGACCTCAGATGGCCTTTCCTCTGCGTCGTCCGACCGCGATGACAGCTGAACGCTTCATCACGAGCCCTTCAAATGCGCCTGTGCGCGCGTGGCTTTCACGCAAAGTGTGGCCTGATGGCCGGTTGTGGCTCTGGGGGCCAGCGGGCACGGGAAAAACCCATCTGTTATCTGTCTGGGCGCAGGAGCACGATGCGACCATTTTGAATGCGCGCCTGTTTTCTCACGCCTCTTCCGGAGGGCGCATTCGCGTAAGGGGAAACCTTGCGATTGATAATGCCGATTCGCCGGGCGATGAGGCAACCATGCTCCATCTGTTGAATGACGCGCTGACGCAGGGGGACCGGGTGTTGATGGTTGGGCGCCTTCCACCGTCACGCAGCCATGTCTCCCTCCCAGATCTGGGAAGTCGGCTCCGTGCGACCGCAACGACAGCCACGGGAGAGCCGGAAGATGATCTGCGGGCAACGTTGCTGCTTTCTCTTCTGGCGGATCGTCAGCTCGTGGTTTCGCAGTCCGTTACGGAATGGCTTTGGCGTCACCTGCCGCGCACGGGAAATGCTTTGGTTTCGGCGGTTGAGCGACTGGATGATGCGGCTCTCGCCCGTGGAACCGCAATTACACGGGCGCTTGCGCGAGAAATGCTTCCCGATCTTCTGATGCCTGATATGTCAGAGGAATGACATAAAACCTACGTTTGACACACTTCTCCCAAGCCTTGATCTTAAACGGGTTTTGGTTCGAGCTTCCCGGAAGAGACCATCGTGACGACTGAAAATAATAAGCCAACTCCCCGTCGACGTTCGCGCAACCAGCCGCGAGAGGGGAATCTGACGCCAGCCGCAACCCGGGCCCGGCGGCGCAGAATGGTTGTTCCGACAACTGAAGACTATGCTGACATGCCAACATCCCCAGCGCGGTTCATCAACCGGGAGCTTTCCTGGCTCGACTTTAATCAACGCGTCATTGAAGAAGCCGAAAGTTCGCGCAATCCGCTTCTGGAGCGTGTCCGCTTTCTCTCTATCAGCGCCAGTAACCTTGATGAGTTCTACTCGGTCCGTGTTGCGGGGCTGGTAGGGCAGGTCCGTGAAGGCATGGTTGTGCGCAGCCCGGATGGAGCGACGCCTGTTCAGCAGCTTTCGGCTGTGCGTCAGAAAGCCCGGTTCCTTCTCGCAGAGCAGCAGCGCGTCTGGCATCAGCTTGAAGTTGAGCTGAAAGAGGCCGGTATTTCCATCCTGTCGACCGAAAGTCTGGACGCTACGGATCTCGCACAGCTCTCAGCCCTGTTTGATGAGCGTGTTTTCCCGGTTCTGACGCCGCTGGCCGTTGATCCGTCTCATCCGCTGCCGTTTATTCCTAACATGGGGCTGGCGCTGGTGATGCGTCTTAAAGACCCCGCGTCGGGCAAGCATGTTATGGACGGGCTGATCCTGCTTCCCGCACAGGTGCCGCGTTTCCTGCGCCTTCCGTCCCGGGTTGGTGAAGGCAAGGATGCTACGGGTGAAATCCGTTTCATCCTGCTTGAAGATCTGATCAGCCTGTTTGCAGATCGCCTGTTCCCCGGTCTCATGATTGGTGCGGCCGGTGTCCTGCGGATTATCCGTGATACGGACGTCGAGTTTGAGGACGAGGCGGAAGATCTCGTTCGTTCTTATGAAACAGCGCTCAAGCAGCGCCGTCGTGGCGTCGGTATTCATCTGGCTCTTGATCACAAGCTCCCTGAAACGCTCGGGCGCGAAATGGGTGAAGAGCTGGGTGTTGGTGACGAAGATGTCGTGGTCATGCCCAATTTCGTGGGCGTTGTAGATCTGAAGCAGTTGATTGTGGATGACCGCC
This sequence comes from Gluconobacter sp. DsW_058, assembly GCF_002153615.1. Lineage (NCBI taxonomy): Bacteria > Pseudomonadati > Pseudomonadota > Alphaproteobacteria > Acetobacterales > Acetobacteraceae > Gluconobacter > Gluconobacter sp. DsW_058. The sequence goes on along the minus strand of NZ_JOPH01000058.1, from coordinate 11,255 downwards.
CGGATCTGGTTTTCCCACCGTACAGCCCACGTTTCCCGGAACGCATTCTGGATTATGATGGAGACTGCTTCGCAGCGATCCGGGCAAAGGACATTGTCGTCCACCACCCGTTCGAGAGCTTCGATGTGGTTGTGCAGTTCCTGCGGCAGGCTGCGCGTGATCCGAATGTGCTGGCCATTAAGCAGACGTTGTATCGGACCTCACGCGATAGTCCGATCGTTCATGCTCTGATAGAGGCGGCGGAAGCTGGAAAATCCGTCACGGCCATGGTTGAGCTGCGTGCCCGGTTCGACGAGGAAGCCAATATTCGTCTTTCGCGTGCGCTGGAAGCGGCAGGCGTACAGGTTGTTTTCGGGTTCGCGCATCTAAAAACGCATGCGAAACTGAGCCTTGTGGTGCGTCGTGAAAACGGGACACTGCGGTCTTATGCCCACTTCGGCACCGGGAACTATCATCCCATTACGGCCCGGATTTACACGGATCTGTCGTTCTTCACCTGCGATCCAAAACTGGCGTCAGACTCTGCTCGGCTGTTCAATTACATGACCGGCTATGCCACGCCGGAAAAAATGGACGCGTTAGCCTTCTCTCCCATGACGATCCGTTCCACGCTTGAACAGCTCATCCGTGACGAGATTGCTCATGCAAAGGCAGGCCGTCCCGCCCGGATCTGGCTGAAAATGAACAGTCTGGTCGATGCCGAACTGATCGACCTGCTCTACGAAGCATCGCAGGCGGGTGTAAAGATCGTCGGCATCATTCGTGGCATCTGCTGCCTTCGCCCGGGTGTGCCTGGGCTGTCTGACAACATCGACATCAAGTCCATTGTCGGCCGTTTTCTTGAGCATGCGCGTGTCTTTGCGTTTGGAAATGGTCACCGGATGCCGTCGCATAAGGCAAAAGTTTTCATTTCTTCCGCGGACTGGATGGTGCGAAACATGGATTGGCGGGTAGAAGCAATGGTGCCTATCACCAACCCAACCGTCCACGCGCAGATTCTCGGCCAGATCATGACCATGAATATCAAGGACAACCTTCAGAGCTGGACGCTCTCCAAGGACGGGCGTTGGCATCGGGTGTCTCCTGGTGCACATCCGTTCTCCGCACACGAGTACTTCATGAACAATCCCTCCCTGTCTGGCCGTGGGTCGGCCGCACGGGAAAAAGCTCTTCCGGAGGCCCATCGCCCGCGCGAACGGCCTGACCGGATTCTGGAAGACTGAAACCTCATGTCATCATCTGCACAGCGCTCCGCCATTGTCGATCTCGGGTCCAACTCCGTTCGGCTCGTGGTCTTCGAAGGCGTAGCGCGCAATCCGCTCCCCATCTTCAATGAGAAAGTGACACTCAAGCTGGGGCGCGGTCTGGATGCAACGGGTCGCCTGAACGACGAGGGCGTTACACTGGCGATGGACGTGTTGGGCCGGTTCCACACCGTCGCGCGGGCCATGGGAGCGGAACCTTTCGAGGTTCTGGCTACGGCGGCTGTGCGTGACGCCTCCAACGGGCCTGACTTCGTTTCTGCCATCCGTGCAAGAATGCCTGGTGTGGCCATTCGTGTGCTCGAAGGCACTGAGGAAGCAGATTATGCGGCCCGTGGTGTTCTCTGCGGGCTGCCGGAAGCCAATGGTCTGGTCGCGGATATCGGCGGCGGCTCACTGGAGCTCATCCATGTTGCTGACGGACAGTATTACGAAGCCCTGACAACCAAGCTGGGCGTCATTCGTCTTCAGGATCGGGCGAAGGGTGTTCTGCTGGAAGCGGAGCGGATTGCCTCTGAAATGCTTCAGGAGGTCAACTGGCTTCCGGGTATGAGTGGCCGCCCATTGTATCTGGTCGGAGGAGCGTTCCGGGCTCTGGCACGTCTTCAGATTGCACGGACACAGTATCCTCTGAATCTTGTCCATCTCTTCACGCTTTCTGAGGGTGAAGCACGGGAGATGTCGGATTGGGTCATCGGCGCCTCAAAACGTACTCTTGAAAAACTGCCGAATGCCCCACGTAAGCGGTTGGGTGATGCACCCTTCGCAGCGGTCGTTCTCAAGTGCCTGATGGAACGTGTTCGTCCGTCCAAAGTGGTGTTCAGCGTGGATGGCCTGCGGGAAGGCTGGTACATGCGGCACGTCGCCTCCTCTGTGGCAGCGGAGGACCCCATGACGACGCTGGCGGAGGAAATGGCGGATCGTTTGGCGCGAAGCGTAACGCTCTCAAAGGCGCTCGTGGATTGGACGACACCGATTTTCCGGGGTGAAACACCGTCCCAGAAGCGTCTGCGTCAACTGACCTGTACCCTCTCGGATATCGGATCATACGATCATCCGGAATATCGTGCTGAACAGACCTATCAGCGTGTGATGCATTGTCACGGCGTGGGGTTCGAACACACGGCCCGTGCATTTATCGGCCTGACCCTGGCCGTCCGTTATGAAGTGGCGATGGACTCTCCACTGATTGAGCCCTCGCGCCGCCTTCTGTCCCGCTCTGAAATTGATCGTGCTGTGAAGCTGGGTCTGGCACTACGTCTGGCCTATACGCTGTGCGCGGGAACGGAAGTGTTGCTGGAAGAATGCCGCCTGCTGGTGGAAGAACCTCAGCTTGTGCTGATCCTTGGTGCACGGAGTGTCCGTGCAGCAGGAAGTGCAGTCCGTCGACGCTTTGAACGACTGGCCGCAGCCATGCAGCTTGAGGCTCAGGTAAGGGAAGAATGAGTTTGAGAATGAAGATCGGGACTAAGGCTGCATTGGGACTGTGTGCGGCCCTCACGATTGGTGCCGGCCTTGTCGGTTGTGGCAAGGTTCCCGGGCATGACCGTAACAAGTTGTGGGAGCTTGTTGGAAGCCGTTGCGCGAAGGATGCCCAGCATCATCCGTGTGCGGTGTATGATCCGCAGGATGGTTATGCTCTTCTGAAAGATCTGGCCGGGCATGGTCAGTATCTGCTCATCCCCACGCGGAAAGTGCCTGGCATCGAAGATCCTTCGCTGCTTCAGACTGACACGCCAAACTATTTCTCCGAAGCCTGGGCCGAACGCCACCGGGTGTCTGAGGGATATGGTTTTCCCGTTTCAGACGATCACCTTTCGCTGGCTATCAATTCCCGTGATGGCCGGACGCAGGACCAGCTCCACATTCATATTGACTGTCTGACGCCCTATGTCCGTGGGGAAATTGACAAGAACATGATTGGTGAGGACTGGACCCCGGTCTCCCTTTACGGTCATCCGTATCGTGCCAAGCTGGTGCAGACCCTTGATCAGTCGCCTTTCCGGCTGATCGGTGCGGAGAACATGGGCGATCATACGATCGTGGTGACACCGGGTCATCATGGTGGCTTCGTCATTCTCGACGATGTCGCTCATGCTCTGGACCGTGCGTCCGGTGAGGAAGTTCAGGATCACAAGTGCAAGATTGATGATCCAAAACACAAGAGCATGCATATGGACGGCATGAAGCCGGGCATGCACATGAACGGGATGATGTAACCCTCCATCTTGTTCTCTGCCTCCGGGACTGGCATGGTTCGATCATCCTCGAACACTTGTTAATCCCGGAGATTGCCCGTGAACTGGCCTTTATTGGCGCTGGCCGTGGGCGCGTTCGCCATCGGAACCACCGAATTCACTCCGATGGGTCTTCTGCCTGTCATTGCACAGGGCCTTCAGGTTACTGTCCCGAAAGCGGGCGGACTTGTAACGGCCTATGCTGTGGGCGTGATGGTCGGCGCGCCTTTCATTACTCTTCTTCTCGCAAGACTTCGTCGGAAATTTGCCCTAACGCTTCTGATGGGGCTTTACGTTGCAGGGAACCTCCTCTCTGCCGTGGCAGGAAGCTACGAGCTTCTGTTCGCTTCGCGCGTTCTGACCAGTCTGGCGCATGGTGCGTTCTTCGGGCTGGGCGCTGTCGAAGCATCTGCCGTTGTTGCACCGGAGCGCCGGGCGAGTGCCGTTGCAACAATGTTCATGGGGCTGACGGTCGCCAACATTATCGGCGTCCCGGCTGCCACGTGGCTTGGCATGAATTTCGGCTGGCATATGGCCTTTGGTGTGACGGCCATTCTGGGCGTTCTGACCATGATTGCCGTACAACTGGCTCTTCCAGCCCGTGAGGCCGGTCCTGTTCCAGACGTTGCCAGTGAACTCAAGGCGCTGTTGAGGGCAAATGTTCTTCTCGCTTTGACCACAACGGCCATCGGGGCAGGGGCCATGTTCGTGCTCTACACGTACATCACGCCTATTCTTCAGCACATCACGCATGCCAGCCCACTGGTCATCACGGTTGCCCTGATGCTGACGGGCGTTGGATTCTCCATCGGAAATGCGATTGGTGGCCGCAGCGCGGATCGCTCTTTGGATGGCAGTCTGCTGATGTTTTTCCCCATTCTGGGTGCCGTCATGCTGCTCTTCCCCTGGGTGGCTCAAACCGTACCAGGTGCGCTGATCGCAACACTCGTTTGGGGCGCGGCGACATTTGCCTTGATGCCAGCTCTTCAGATGCGGGTCATGCAGGCTGCTCACGATGCACCAGCCCTGGCATCCTCGGTCAATATCGGCGCCTTCAATCTTGGCAATGCGATCGGGGCCGCTCTGGGTGGTGTCGCCCTGTCCATGGGGTTGGGTTATCCCGGTGTTTCCGTTATCGGAACGGCTCTGGCCCTCGTCGGGGTCGGTCTTGTTCTCTTTTCGCGAAAGGTGGCCCCGCCATGACCCGTTCCTTTCTGCTCGCCACCGGGCTTTTCTTCAGTGCGGCTCTCACGCCATTTGCGGCCTACGCCGAGCAGCCTGCCAACGTTGGTGACGCTGTCATGGCTGCCAGCGCGTATCACGATAGTGGTGATTACCAGCACGATTTTGACACGGTGATCGCACAGGCTCGTCACTGGGTGTCCGAGCGGGCGCCTCAGGTTCGCAAGCCGGCTATTGTTCTCGATATTGATGAGACGACACTCTCCAATTGGGACGAGATCCGTGCGGACAACTTTGGTTATATTGCCAATGGTCCCTGTGATGCGCTGCCGAAAGGTCCTTGCGGGGCGATTGCCTGGGAAAAGAGCGGCCGTGCTCCGGCGTTCGCTTCCACGCTGGCTCTGATTGATGAAGCCGAACGGAATCATGTCGCTGTGTTCTTCATCACAGGCCGTCATGAAGATGAGCGTGAAGCGACAGCACGCAATCTTCATCTGGCTGGAATCAAGCATTGGGACGGGCTGGATCTACGCCCAATGACATCTCATGGGTATGCGGCGCACTATAAGGCCCCAGCACGCGCTGCCATCGAGGCCAAGGGGTATACGATCATTGCAAGCCTGGGAGATCAGCCTTCTGATCTTGCGGACGGACATGCAGAGAAGGGCTTCCTTCTCCCCAATCCGTTTTATCGCGTTCCCTGAGACATATCTGTTTTCGGTATAAAAAAGGTGCCCAGGAGAAAATCCTGAGCACCTTTTTTTTGTGGCCTCAAAACGACTTTAGAAGACGTTCCAGATAGTCCAGTTCACCCTGAGGGCGGGTTCTGTCGGAAGCGCGACGACGTAGCTCACGTTCGATGTCTCGCGCCCTGTCACGGGCGTTACGATCAGGGATGTGGGCGTCCGAATCCTTGCCGCTCTGGCCTTCGCCGAGCTTGCGGCCCAGTGGATCCTGATCCTTGCGGTCTTCGTCCCCGTCGTCATCATCCCCGGCGTCAGGCTGATCGCCTCCTTCACCCTGCTGTCCAGCCTTGCCATGCTGCTGTTGCCCGGAGCCACCACCGCCCATGGAGGGGATGAAACTCAGGCTTCCGCCTTTACCCTGACCAGACCCGCCGGACTTCTGGCTTTGGCGCATCTGCTTTCCGGCCTCAGACAGATCTGCGAGAGCCTTCTGTTCTGCCGTAAGCGCCTGATCATCCTTCCGGTCTGCCAAGGCCTTGCGAGCATCTTGCATATCCGCTTTTGCCTTGTCGAACGCAGTGGCCGGCTTGCCTGTCAGGTCTTTGACCCGCCGGCCAAGAATTTCATCCACCCGAGACAATGCACGCTGAAAGGCATGATCTGCGCGGCGTTCAGGCGACTGCGCTGCGACTGTCGCAGGATCAACAGGCGCTGCCGGTTTTGGAGATGCTGACTGTTCCATATTCGGCGGGGGCTGCATTCCAAGCTGGCGCAGCAAATCGGCTGTAGACATCTGGCTGATGTCTTCATGGCCGTCCTGCTGGTCAGGCGGCAGAGCGGCCTTGCGGGCGGCAGATAAACGGGCCTGTGCATGATCCAGCAGGGTCGTTTCCCGATGAACCAGATCATGAAGGGCGGCACGTTGCGCGCGTGCCTCTTCCTGAGCCTTCATCTGAGCCGCGAGGGCTTTCAGATCTTCCGGCGTGGCCTGACGCATATGCTCGGCCATGTCTTCCATCTGCTGGAGTTTACGTAATGCTTCGTCCCCATGCCCCTGCGATGCATCGTTCTGAAGGCGCTGCATCTGATCCGACCATGGATCAGCAGAGCTTGTGCCGGATTGCGGCATCATGATGCCGCTCTGGGCTGCTTTCTGAAAAAGAAGCTGCATGCGGTGGTTAAGGGCGTCCTTGAGAGCTTTCGTGCGCTTCTGAAGTTCTTCCTGTTCAGCCAGAGTATGGCCTTTATCTCCCAGAGACTGCATGTGATCGAGCTGTTGCTGAACACTCTGCTGTGCTGCACGGACGGCCGCTGCGGCATCCGCAATTTCCGGCCCGTCCCGGCGGAGATCATCAAGATACAGAGCCAGTGCCCAAAGCTGCCCCGGCACCTGTTCCCCCGCTCCTTTGGGAGCATTGGACTGCAGGGAAGCAATATCGAGTCCAAGCGGGGCGAGAAGGGCGGGGACATCCGTTGTCTGCGTCAGGAGCTTCAGTTCGTCTGCTGCCTGCTGCGGGCGTTCCTGTCCCAGCATCAACCGGCGACGCAATGCAACAATGGCTCGTGCCAGTGGGTCCGAAAACTTCCGGGAACCTAGGTGGAAGCGCAGAAAAGCGCTGTGGTTTTCCCGGCCGGAAACACTAACGGCATGAAGGCGCCCTTCGACTTCCATTCCGGCAAATGGGTCCGAAGAAAGATCCGGGTGTGCCTCTCCTTTTGCATCTTTTGGATGTCCATTCAGTGGCACAGGGACACGCACGACGCGGCCTTTGGGCAGGTCAGGCAGTCGTATTTCCGCTTCCAGAGAGGCTACGCCATAAGTCTGCTGAACATGCCAGGGAAGGCTGGTGCGCCAGTCATCTTTTTGAGGAGCAGGTTTTCCGTCCCAGGCTACGACTGGAGGCAGATCCGGCTCGACGTTCACGCGCCATGAACCAAGCGTGCGGCCGCGGGCTTTTAGCGTAACGGTGCCGGTCTGCTGCAACGTCGCTTTTTCGCTCCAGCTCTGTTCGTCCAGACGGTCATGACTGATGGAGGTCGCCCCCCGAAGAACCGGACGCCCGGATGTGCCTGTGATGGTCGCATTCAGAATGGCACCCTGAGGAACGTGGATGGGATTGCCCTGCTGGGTTTGCGACAGAAACACTGGCGCGCCGGGAGCGTAGGATGGTCGGTCGATCCAGGCCTGAACGGACGGGAGCGGAATACTGTCGTCATCAACACCGGGCATAAGGCCAGCGTGCAAGCGGGATTGGGAATGTGATCCGCTCAGAACGGCCGCAATGGCAAGGGCTGCGGCTATAGAGGCAAGCCCGAGTTTTTCCTGCTTCGTGACGTCTGGCTTTGGCAGGCTGACCTTAAGCGGCCCCAGAGAAGAAACCACACGCTGAACGTGCTGCGTCCAGATGGCGCCTTGTTCGCCATCCGCTGCGTAGGCCGGGCGGTCTGCCAAGGTCAGGAGGGGCTGATAGGCCAGATGAGAGTCGCGCTCAATCCGACGATCAACCTGAGCATCCGTAGGCTGCGGGATAGCACGCAGCCCTTTGACGCCCAGCCAGAAGGCAGTTCCTAAGACTGTGAGCTCGAAAAGAGCGTGTAACCAGTCAGGCAGTGACTGGGGAATGCGGGCCAGACAAGCCAGCAGGTAGAGTGCCGCAAGAAGCAAAGACCAGCGCAGAGCTGGCCAGGCGTGTTCCCACCACAGAACGCGTCGAGCGCGACGACGGACGGAAGCTAGGCGAGCTGCTGCGGCAAACGAATCAGCCATGGGCGGGCAGGAGCCAATCCGGAACGGTTTCTGCGGCGATCAGGTCTTCTACGCTCTGTCGCTGGCGGATGATCTCCCAGCGGCCATTATCGACCAGAACCTGAGCAGCAAACGGCCGGGAATTATAGGTCGAACTCATGACGGATCCGTACGCTCCCGTATCCAGAAGGACGACAAGATCTCCGCGCTTCAGGGAAGCGGGCAGAACCCGGTCCTTGGCAAAGATATCGCTGCTTTCACAGACTGGCCCCACCACGTCCCACGGCTTGAGTGCATCGTTGAATGCCGCCGGAGCGACAGGCAGGATACCGTGCCAAGAATCATAAAGCGCAGGACGGGCGAGATCGTTCATTGCCGCGTCGATCACGACGAAATCCGGATTGCCCGCTTTTGTTTCGATTACGCGGGACAGCAGAATTCCTGTCGGAGCAGAGAGCCAGCGGCCGGGCTCAATGCTGAGCTCTACCCCAAGGTCTCCAAGTGTTTCGGCAATGACACCGGCCAGCATTTCCGGTGGCGGAGCGATTTCGTCCTGATAGCGAATGCCTAGGCCGCCGCCACAGTCCACTGTTTTGACGGTATGCCCCAGAGCACGAATTTCCCGAACCATATCGGCCAGACGGGAATAGCCCTGGCGGAACGGCTCGGCCGTCAGCATCTGACTGCCAAGATGAACCGCCAGGCCGACAAGCTCCACATGCTCCAAAGCAGCAGCTTCGGCGTACAGTTCAACTGCCCGGCGATGCTCGATCCCGAACTTGTCTCCTGCGCGGCCCGTGCTGATCTTGTCATGCGTCTGTGCGTCGACATCCGGGTTCACGCGGAGTGCTGCCGGAGCAATCTTGCCACAGGCCCGTGCAATATCGTTCAGGCGATAAAGCTCTTCCACGCTCTCGACATTGATCTGTCGGATGCCGTGTTCTACTGCGGCGCGAAGTTCAAGGTCCGATTTCCCGACGCCTGAAAAGACGATTCCATCCGGCTTGATCCCGGCATGTAGTGCGCGGGTCATCTCTCCACCGCTCACGATGTCCACGCCATAGCCACATTCGCGGAGGATCGTCAGTGTGGCTTGATGATCCTGTGATTTCATCGCGAAATGGAAATGCACCGGCAAGTTGCGGGCTTCAAACGCAGCTTTGAGCGCGTTTGCACGGCGACGCAGAGTGCCTGCTCCCGTGATCCAGCAGGGGGTTCCTGCTACGGCGGCGATGACATGCAGAGGCACGCCTTCAAAAAGAAGACCATCGCGCGCATTGACCTCCAGAGGAGGGCGGCTTGTCAGAAGGTCGTTGAGCGTGGGTTCGGAAGAGAGAGCATTCATGATCTTCCTACCGTATCGTGGACGCTTGGATGTTCCAAGCTGTTCACACAGGCGCTAGTGTCTGAATTATGATGGAAGAACTGATCTCCCGGGCTCTTGAAGCCCGATCCCGGGCCTATGCGCCATACTCCCGCTTTCAGGTTGGCGCAGCCCTGCGCTGTGAGGGCGTGGTTCATTCAGGCTGCAATGTCGAAAATGCAGCCTATCCGCTCGGAACCTGTGCTGAGGGCGGGGCCATTTCGGCCATGATTCTTGCCGGGGGCCGGCGCATTGAGGAAATCGTGATTGTGGGGGGGGGAGATCAACCCTGCACACCATGCGGTGGCTGTCGGCAGAAACTCCGTGAATTCGGCCTGCCTGATCTGAAAGTGCACATGATTTCGCCCGCAGGAACCTTGCTCCTGACACGTACCCTCGCGGAGTTGCTGCCTGACGCATTCGGTCCGGACAATCTGGAATGAAATACTGGCCCTGTTTTCTGGGACTGCTGGTGGTAGGAACGGTCTGTGCGCAGCCTCTTCCGTCTCTGCCAGGTCTCGGGGACGGGGCCAGACGTGAACTGATTGATGTCCGTGCGGCGCCCTGGCGAATTCTGGGGCGTGTACAGACTGAACTCGGCGTTAAATGTACGGGTTTTGCCGTAGCTCCCAATGTGGTCATGACGGCAGCTCACTGTCTCTGGCTGCCGAAGACGCACACTTATATACGACCAAGCGACGTTCATGTGCTGATGGGATACTCGCGGGGCTCATACCGCCAACATGCTCATGTTGTGCGATTCATTATCCCACCCGGATACGACCCGAAAAACGAATCCGCTACCGGGGCCAGTGATCGGGCAACACTGTTGCTGTCGGAACCAGTTATCGCGACGCGGGATCTTCTCCCGGCGATTCCTGTGCAGGATGGCGCAAGGGCAATGCTGGTTGGGTATTCGCAAGATCGAAACGAAGTGCCTTTCGGCGATCTGGACTGTCATATCAACGGAGTGACAGTCAGTGGTCTTGTCCATCACGATTGCGAGGCGACAAAGGGAGTGAGCGGCGCTCCGCTTCTGCTTCAAAAGCCTGACGGAACGTGGGGTATCGGCGGGCTTGCTGTCGCGGCAGATGTGGGGCCGGGTGGGTTGGCTGCCCCACTTGTTCCTTAGTTGATGGCAGAAGAATTTTCATAATTCTGCAAACATCGCCTGCATGACGCGTTTGAAGGATCGGGAAACATCATCTTTGGTGTTCCCCACTCTTTATTCGGTCCGGAAAGGGGCACTTTATGTATGTCATGGCAGGGAAAGGAACGGCGTCTGTCGGGCAGTCTCGTGGCATGCATGCGAGCAACGCCTATCTGACGCACCGCAAGAATGTTCTGGTTGTCGAAGACCAGGCCCTGTTGCGCTTTCTGGCTGCGGATATGCTTGAAGACGCCGGCTATAACCCGATTCTTGCTGCTACTGCCGATGAGGCGATGGATATTCTTTCCAAAGGTGAGACAGTCGATCTCGTCTTTTCGGATGTGAATATGCCCGGACGGCTCAACGGACTGGATCTGGCTGAGACAGTCGGAGCTCGCTGGCCGCAGATCGGCGTTGTACTGACGTCAGGTGCTTATCTTCAGGAAAAGCGACCTTTGCCAAACAAGGCGATGTTTCTTCCCAAGCCGTACGAATGGGAAGACGTCTATCGTGCTCTGAAAGCACTGCAGCACTGATTTTTGTGAAGATGTTGTGTGGTGCACCCGAAAGGACTTGAACCTCTAACCCCCAGATTCGTAGTCTGGTGCTCTATCCAGTTGAGCTACGGG
>NZ_JOPH01000006.1:0-65738 GCF_002153615.1 Gluconobacter sp. DsW_058 | reverse complement strand
CATACTCCAATCAACGCAAGGAAAATGGAATCACAGAGCAGAACTCAAAACCAGAGGGTTTTTCGAACCCTCCAGGTCACATCGGGAAATTTATAACGGGAAATTTATAAAACGACGCATATCGCGTCCGAGCGCCGCGCGATGACGCATTTTTTAAGATGGGTCTCAAGGTGGGGTGAATTTCGAAAAATCAAATAACTCTCTGAAAAAGCCAAGAATTTTTGATTTATCTGGCGGAGAGGGTGGGATTCGAACCCACGGTACGCTTCCACGCACGGCGGTTTTCAAGACCGCTGCCTTAAACCACTCGGCCACCTCTCCAGACCCCAACCGTAAAATCGGGAGTCGTGTCCTGCGTGCAGGACGTGGGCGGCTACATGCGATGAGATGGCGCTCACGTCAAGTCTCCTTCTTTGTTACATACCTTGGAGGGGTTTACTCTTCGAAACAGGACATGGGGCGTTTTGTAACGAAAAAACTGCCATCTTGAAGGGAATGGGGCGGGAACGCTTTTTCGCCTCTCATCACCATCAAGGATATAGCATCCATGACGGCATTTCGTCTTTCTGTTCTTCTTCCGGCTCTAGCTTCCGTTGGGCTGTTGGCTGGTTCCGCACTGGCACACGCCCATCCGGGTGCGCCTGGACCGCAGCCTGATGGCATGCATGGCAGGCCGGGTCCTGGGGGCATGCTTCCGCCGTTCCCGCCGGGAATAACTCTGACTGAGGCCCAGAAGGCTCAGGTCCATAAGATTTTCAGCCAAGGCCATGAGGAGATGAAGGCTCGGCATGAAAAGCTGAAGGCTCTTCGGGACAAGATCCGCACAGCTCTCTCTGTGGAAGGTGATCTGGATCGCACGCTCCTCGCTGATCTGACCAAGCAGGAATCCGACCTGCATGTGCAGGAAGCGCAGGCTCGACTGGAGACGCAGGAGAAGCTCCATGATATCCTGACTTCTGAGCAGCGCCGTCAGGCGAACGCGACCATGGAGAAAATTCGTTCGCTCCATGATCAGTTGGACGCCATTATGGGCCATCCGCCTGAAGATGGGCCGCCGCCTGCACCCTGATTTCTAAGGTTGAGGCGCTCTATTGCTTGACGTCCGCGTCACGAAGCGATAGAGCGAACCTGTTTCCGGACACGCCACATCGCGAAGGCTCGCGCAGTGGCGTGTTTCTGCTTGCTATAAGGTGGCCCGTTGTTCGATCAACTCTCAGGTAAGATGTCCGGTGTCCTCGAAGGGCTTTCCAAGAATGGAAAGCTCTCGGAGGCTGATGTCACCGAGGCCATGCGTGAAGTTCGTCTCGCGATGCTGGAGGCGGACGTCGCGCTGCCTGTCGTGCGGGACTTCGTCAATAAGGTGCGTGAGCGTGCAGTTGGTCATGAAGTGCTGGAAAGCGTTTCTCCTGGCCAGGCTGTCGCCAAAATCGTTAACGATGCCCTGATTGACGCGCTCGGCGGCGCCGGTGTTGCTCCTCTGAATCTTTCAGCCGTGCCGCCAGTTCCATTGCTGATGGTTGGTCTGCAGGGTTCGGGAAAGACCACGACGTCGGGTAAGATCGCCCTGCGTCTCTCTTCCCGTGAGCGCAAGAAGATTCTTCTGGCGAGCCTGGATGTGCAGCGTCCAGCAGCGCAGCTCCAGCTTCAGCAGCTTGCTGAGCGCGTCAACGCGATTACAGGGCTGGTAAAGTCTCTGCCAATCGTAGCGGGGCAGTCGCCGGTAGATATCGCGAAGCGTGCGCTGGAAACAGCCCGTCGCGAAGGCTACGATATCGTCATTCTCGATACCGCTGGCCGACTGTCTATCGACGAAGCTCTGATGGACGAGGTTCGCGAGATCCGTTCTGTCACGAACCCGGCAGAAACGCTGTTGGTCGTGGACGCGATGACGGGGCAGGATGCGGTCAATACAGCCAAGTCCTTCAATGAAGCCGTCGGTATTACCGGCGTCGTCATGAGTCGAATGGATGGTGACGCCCGTGGCGGTGCCGCACTGTCCATGAAGGCCATTACGGGCGCACCGATCAAGCTGACGGGTTCTGGCGAAAAGCTGGAAGCGCTCGAAGAATTCCATCCGGAACGTGTGGCTGGCCGCATTCTGGGGTTGGGTGACGTTGCTGGCCTCGTGGAACGCGCAGCGGAAACGCTCGACCACGAAGAAGGCGAGCGCGTAGCCAAAAAGATGCTCGCCGGTAAGTTTGATCTGGATGACTACGTGTCCCAGATCAACCAGATCAACCGTATGGGGTCGATCTCGGGCATTCTCGGCATGCTTCCTGGTATGGGCAAGATCAAGGATATGCTGGGTGACAAGGAGATCGACACATCGATCTTCAAACGTCACAAGGCCATCATTTCCTCGATGACCAAGCAGGAGCGCAAAACGCCGGGAATCATCAAGGCATCCCGTAAAAAGCGGATCGCCTCAGGTTCTGGAACGACGGTTCAGGAAGTGAACCGTCTGCTCAAGCAGTTTGACGACATGTCCACAATGATGAAGCGCATCAGCAAAATGGGCCTTGGTGGCCTGATGCGCGGAATGGGTGGGGCAGGTGGTCTGGCCGACATGATGAAGGGGATGGGCAAGCCCGGTGGGCGCCCGCCTTTCGTCTGATCAGCATCAAGTTTTCAAGTTTGTTTTTCAGGAGTTTTTCATGAGCCTCAAGATTCGTCTTTCACGCGCTGGTGCCAAGAAGCGTCCGTACTACCACATCGTCGTTGCAGACAGCCGCAGCCCGCGCGATGGCCGTTTCATCGAAAAGGTTGGCGCATACAACCCGATGCTGCCGTCCGGCCATGCTGATCGTATCCGCCTTGACGGCGAGCGCATCCAGCATTGGCTGTCCAACGGCGCGCAGGCAACTGACCGCGTTGCACGTTTCCTCGGTAACGCTGGTCTGGCTCCGAAGCCTGCTTACAGCGAGCAGCCGAAGAAGTCCGCTCCGAAGGCCAAGGCTCAGGCTCGCGCTGCAGAAGCAGCCGCTGCTGCAGCTGCCGCAGCCTGATCTACTGCTGACGTTTCAGGACGCTTGATCCGTGCCACCCTTTAAACCTGACAGTGATGTCCTGATCGCGACCATCGGTCGTCCGCATGGCGTACGCGGTCTGGTTCATCTTCATGCTGCTACTGATGATCCGGCTTCTGTCGAGATGTTCGGTGCGCTGCATGATGAGCGCGGGGTTGTATGGACAGCAAGCTGGGTTTCTCCCGGGGTGGCTGCTCTGACAGATGCTCAGGGGAACACTCTGCCAGACCGCACAGCTGCCGAACGACTGGTTAACCGTCGTTTGTATGTTGCGCGTGAGCTTCTGCCGGCTGTCGAGGAAGACGAGTTCTATCATGCCGACCTGATCGGCATGACTGCAGTTTCCGAAGATGGCGAGGTGCTTGGAACCGTCTCCATAGTTCATGACTATGGTGCGGGTGTCAGCATCGAGATTGATCGAGGTCTGATTGTTCCATTCACGCTGGCCTGTGTGCCGCATGTCGATCTCGCGCACCGTCGCGTGACCGTCGTGCCGCCAGTTGAAGTCGAGGTCGAAGGCGATCTCGATGGAGAGGTACAGGTCCGGGCATGAGTTGGCGCGCTGACATACTAACCCTGTTTCCGGACATGTTTCCGGGGCCGCTTGGATTTTCCCTGGCGGGCAGGGCGCTCGAACGTGGCATCTGGTCCTGTGAAGCGCATGATCTGCGCGCTCACGGACAGGGCCGCCATCGTGCGGTGGATGATACGCCATTTGGTGGTGGAGCTGGCATGGTGATGCGGGCGGATGTTTTGGATACGGCTCTCTCGGCGCTTCCCGCGCTGGATGGTCGACCCGTCATCTACCCGACACCCCGCGGACGTCGTCTCTCGCATGAAGATGCGGAGCGGTTTGTGGCTGGGCCCGGTGTTGTCGTCCTCTGCGGGCGTTTTGAAGGGGTAGACGAGCGCGTACTGGAAAAGCACGACATCGAACAGTTCAGTATGGGCGATGTCGTACTGTCAGGCGGAGAAATTCCTGCTCTGACTCTTCTGGATGCGTGTGTACGGCTGCTTCCCGGAGTTATGGGGTCTGAGATCAGCGGACAGGACGAGAGTTTTGCCGAAGGTCTGCTAGAATACCCGCAATATACCAAGCCGGCAGTCTGGGATGGGCGCGAAGTGCCTGAAATCCTTCTGTCCGGTCATCACGGCGCCATTGCCCGCTGGCGTCATGAACAGTCAATCGCAGTCACGAAGGCGCGTCGCCCCGATCTCTGGGATGCGTACCTGGCGCGACAGCAGGTTCATTGAATTTTTGTTTCCAGGAGTTTGGTCATGAACATTATCCAGCAGTACGAGGCGCGCGAAATCGAGCGTCTTTCCGCGGCTCGCGCCGTTCCGGAATTCATCGCAGGTGACACGGTTCGCGTTGGCGTCCGCGTTGTTGAAGGTACGCGTGAGCGCGTGCAGAACTTCGAAGGCGTTGTCATTGCCCGTTCCAACAAGGGCCTGAACAGCAACTTCACTGTTCGCAAGATTTCCAACGGTGAAGGCGTGGAGCGTGTGTTCCCGCTGTACGCTCCGTCCCTCGCCAGCATCGAAGTGGTGCGTCGTGGTAAGGTGCGTCGCGCAAAGCTGTACTACCTGCGTGGTCGTTCGGGTAAGTCTGCACGTATTGCAGAGCGCCCGCGCGATCTGCCGAAGGCTGGCGAAAAAGCCGCTTCCTAAGTCAAGGTTGGAGTATAAGGATGCCCGTTTCTTCTTCGCCCAGAACCCTGTTTGACAAGATCTGGGCCGATCACGTTGTTGACCGCCTCGAAGACGGGACGTGCATCCTATACATCGACCGTCACCTCGTTCACGAGGTGACAAGCCCGCAGGCCTTTGAAGGTCTGCGGATGGCCGGACGTCGCCTGCGTCGTCCGGACGCAACAGTCGCCGTGGTGGACCACAACGTCCCCACGTCCGACCGTTCCCAGCCCATTGAAGAGCCGGAAAGCCGTCTCCAGATCGAAACGCTGGAGAAGAATGTCGCTGAGTTCGGCGTTCCCTATTTCCCGCTGCGTTCCGCGTCTCAGGGCATCGTTCACGTTGTCGGGCCAGAGCAGGGCATTTCCCTGCCAGGTATGACGATCGTTTGCGGTGACAGTCATACCTCGACTCACGGCGCACTCGGCGCCCTTGCATTTGGTATTGGCACCTCCGAAGTCGAACACGTCATGGCGACCCAGACGCTACTCCAGAAGCCCGCAAAGAACATGCGTGTTTCTGTTGAGGGCAAAGTGGGTCCGGGCGTGACAGCCAAGGACATCATGCTGGCCATTATCGGTAAGATCGGTACGGCAGGTGGCACTGGCCATGTAATCGAATTTGCCGGCTCTGCAATCCGCGATCTGGACATGGCAGGGCGTATGACGCTCTGCAACATGTCCATCGAGGGCGGTGCAAAGGCTGGTCTGGTCGCACCCGACGAAACGACTTTCGCATACGTAAATGGCCGTCCGTTTGCACCGACGGGTGAAGCGTTCGAGCATGCCTGTGCTTACTGGCGTACGCTGGCATCGGATGAAGGCGCTCATTTCGATACGGAAGTGACGTTGAAGGCCGAAGACATTGTGCCTTCCGTCACATGGGGTAACAGCCCGCAGGACGTTCTGCCGATTGATGGCATCGTGCCGTCCCCGTCTGATTTCAAGGATCCGGCACAGGCTGCGCAGGTTCAGCGCGCTCTGGATTACATGGGTTTGACGGCTGGCCAGAAGATTGCCGGAACGCCCGTTGATGTGGTCTTCATCGGCTCCTGCACCAACAGCCGTCTGGAAGATCTGCGCGCTGCTGCTGAAGTTGTGCGCGGTCGTCATGTTGCGAAGAACGTTCGCGCGATGATCGTGCCGGGATCGGGCCTCGTGAAGGAAGCCGCCGAAGCCGAAGGGCTGGACAAGATTTTCCTTGATGCCGGTTTTGAATGGCGCGAGGCAGGCTGCTCGATGTGTCTGGGGATGAACCCGGATCGTCTGACGCCGGGACAGCGTTGCGCGTCTACGTCCAATCGTAACTTTGAAGGTCGTCAGGGGCCGGGCGGCAGAACGCATCTGTGTTCCCCATCCATGGCTGCCGCGGCGGCTGTCACGGGCACGCTATGTGATGTGCGTGAGCTGATGAAGGAAACCGTCTGATGGATAAGTTCACGGAACTGACCGCCATTGCGGCTCCGATGCCGAATGAGAACATTGATACCGATCAGATCATTCCGGCGCGCTTCCTGAAGACCATCCAGCGCACGGGGCTAGGCAAGAACGCCTTTGCCGCGCAGCGCTACGACGAGAATGGCAACGAGAACCCGGACTTTGTTCTGAACAAAGAGCCGTATCGTCAGGCTGAAATCCTCATCACCTATGACAATCTCGGTTGCGGCTCGTCTCGTGAGCATGCGCCGTGGGCTCTGCTGGATTTCGGCATCCGCTGTGTCATCGCGCCGAGCTTTGCCGATATTTTTTTCAATAACTGTTTCAAGAACGGTATCCTGCCTATCCGTTTGCCACGGGAAATCTGTGACGAACTAATGGGTGATGCACGCCAGGGTTCGAATTCCCGTCTGACGGTCGATCTGGAAAAGCAGATCATCATTCGCCCCGACGGGAATGTTGTGCCGTTTGAAGTTGATCCCTTCCGCCGTCACATGCTGCTCGAAGGTCTGGACGATATTGGCCAGACGCTGGCGCATGATGCGGAAATCAGCAGCTTTGAACATCAGGCCAGCCGCGCATGGGTGCCGTCAATCAGCATGGGAACTGCAAAATGAGTGAAGCCCACAAGCTTCTTGTTCTTGCCGGTGATGGTATCGGCCCGGAAGTCATGCGTGAAGTTGCACGGATTGTGCATTGGCTGGACGCAAACCGTGGCCTGAAGCTGGACATTACGGAAGAACTCGTTGGCGCGGCTTCCCTTGCAGTCCATGGCGTTCCTATCCGTGATGAGGTTATCGACCTTGCCCGGAAGTCTGATGCGGTTCTGTTTGGCTCGGTTGGTGATCCGGCCTGGGGTCATGTCGGGTTTGACAAGCGCCCTGAAGTGGCCATTCTGAAGCTGCGCAAAGAGCTTGAGCTTTTCGCAAACCTTCGTCCGGCCCAGCTTTTTGATGCGCTGATCGACGCATCTGCCCTGAAGCCGGAAGTGGTGCGTGGGTTGGATATCATGATCGTCCGTGAGACGGTCGGTGGTATTTATTTCGGTGAGCCGCGTGGCATTGAGACGCTTCCGGATGGTTCCCGTCGTGGAATCAACACGGAAGTTTACACGACGTCTGAAATCGAGCGTGTTGCCCGCGTTGCTTTCGAGATGGCCCGTCAGCGCGGCAATCGCGTATGTTCCGTCGAGAAGTGCAATGTGATGGAAAGCGGCCTCCTGTGGAAGGAAGTCGTCACGGATCTGCACAAGCGCGAATATCAGGATGTGGAATTGTCTCACATGCTGGCCGATAACTGCGCCATGCAGCTCGTTCGTAACCCGAACCAGTTTGATGTGATCGTTACGGGCAACCTGTTCGGCGATATTCTGTCTGATCTGGCGTCGATGCTGACGGGTTCTCTGGGTATGCTTCCGTCTGCAACGCTTGGCATTGTCCGTGAAGATGGCAAGCGCAATGCGCTGTACGAGCCGATCCATGGCAGCGCGCCGGATATCGCTGGCAAGGGCATTGCAAACCCGCTGGCACAGATTCTGTCTTTTGCGATGCTGCTACGTTACTCGCTCAACCGGGCTGAAGATGCGGAACTGATTGAAAAGGCAGTGTCCAACGTGCTGGCAAGCGGCCTGCGCACCGCTGACATCATGTCTCCAGGCATGGCGCGCGTTGGTACAGATATGATGGGACAGGCCGTTCTGCGCGAAATGGAAAAGCTGGCCTGATTTTATCTTAAATTGTCTCTGCTTAAGGGCCGGGTAGTTCCATAAAGGAACTGCCCGGCTTTTTTTGTGCACAAAAAACGTGTCAGTCATGTGCCGATGGGCTGTGGTCAAATGAGGGCGGACGGCGCTAGGGTCTCTGCGCGATAAAGCCACCGGGAACCCATCATGTCTCTCATTGCCGACCGTCTGAACCGTATTCTGCCGAGCCAGACGATTGCGATTACCCAGAAAGCCCGTGCCCTGAAGGCAGAGGGCCGCGATATTATCAGTCTTTCAGCTGGTGAGCCGGATTTTGATACGCCGGATTTCGTCAAGCAGGCCGCCATTCGGGCCATTCAGAATGGCGAGACGAAATACACGGATGTTGCAGGTACGATGCCGCTGCGTGAAGCAGTTGCGGCCCGACTGAACGCTGATTTCGATCTGGATTACCGCGCCGAGGAAATTTGCGTTTCGACGGGTGGCAAGCAGGTTATTTATAATGTGATGGTTGCTACTCTGAATGCGGGCGATGAAGTCATCATTCCGGCCCCGGCCTGGGTGTCTTACCCTGATATCGTCTCACTGGCAGACGGAACACCTGTCGTAATCCAGACAACGGCTGAGAATGGTTTCCGCCTGACGGCGGACCAGCTTCGCGCTGCCATTACGCTCAAGACGAAATGGCTGATGCTGAACTCGCCCTGCAATCCGACAGGTGCAGCTTATGACGAGCATCATCTCAAGGCGCTGACTGAGGTTCTGTTGGAGCATCCGCATGTATGGATCCTGACGGACGATATGTACGCCAAGCTGATGTATGAAGGCGCCGTGGCCAAGACGTTTGTGCAGGTTGAACCGCGTCTGCGGGACCGGACGGTGACGATGAATGGCGTGTCCAAGGCCTATGCCATGACCGGTTGGCGAATTGGCTTTTCCGCAGCGCCTGTGGAGCTGACGCGCCAGCTGATCAAGCTGCAAGGACAGAGCACGAGCAATCCATGCTCCATTGCTCAGGCTGCGGCCAAGGAGGCCGTTTCAGGCCCGCAGGATTTCATTGGGGAAATGGTGAGCGTTTATGAGCAGCGCCGCAATCTTGTGGTGTCCATGCTCAATGACGCACCTGGCCTGAGCTGTGCAAAGCCGGAAGGAGCGTTTTACGTCTTCCCATCGATTGAGGGAACGCTTGGAAAAACGAGTAAGGGTGGCCATCTGATCGACAGTGACGAGGCCTTTGTCACGGCTCTTCTGGATGAGACGGGCGTTGCCGCAGTTCATGGAAGTGCTTTCCTGACGCCCGGATATTTCCGGATTTCCTATGCCACCAGCACCGAGCTTCTGAAGGAAGCCTGCACCCGCATTCAGCAGTTCTGTCAGGGCCTGTCATGACGTTTCGCATCGCATCCCGTCTGGCAACACTCCCCAAGCCAGCCACTATTGCTATGGCAGCGCGGGCCCGCGAATTGCGGGCGGAGGGTGAAGACGTCATTTCACTTGCCCTTGGACAGCCGGATTTTCCATCACCGCCAGAAGCCATTGAAGCCGCTTATGCAGCCGGGTTGGCTGGTGATACGGGTTATCCTCCCATTCCGGGCCAAAAGGCGCTGATTGACGCCATTATTCATAAGTTCAAGCGGGATAATGATCTGACGGTCACATCTGACCGTGTTATGGTGGCCAATGGTGGCAAGCAGGTCATCTATAATGCTTTTGCGGCAACGCTGGATGACGGGGACGAGGTTATCGTTCCTGCGCCTTATTGGGTCAGCTATCCACTGATTGCCCGGATGCTGGGTGGGACGGCTGTTGAAATTCCCTGCCCGGAAGAAAATGGTTTCCGGCCTGATGCAGCGACAATCAAGGCTGCGATTACGCCTAAAACCCGTTGGCTGGTTCTCAATTTTCCGAACAATCCCACCGGTGCCATTCTTGAACGTCATGACCTTGAAGCCATTGCCGATGTCTTGCGCGAGGCGCCGCATGTTCTTGTCATGTCTGATGAAATTTACGAACACCTGACGTTTGATGGTCGCAGGCATCTGTCCATCTTGCAGGTAGCGCCTGATCTGGCAGACCGCATTCTGGTTATTAACGGTATGGCCAAGGCTTATGCCATGACGGGCTGGCGCGTCGGTTTTGCCTGTGGTCCGGTGCCGCTCATCAAGGCGATGATTGCAGTGCAGGGGAACACAACGTCCGGTGTTTGCACGCTTGCTCAGGCCGGCTCTGCCGCTGCGTTGAAAGGTGGGCTGGATCGTATTGAGCAGATGCGCGAAACCTACCAGCGTCGTCGGGATAGGATGGTTGAAGCGCTTCAAGCCATTCCAGGGCTGACATGTGCCGTTCCGGAAGGCGCTTTCTACGTTTATCCAGGTGTTGGCGAACTGATTGGCGGCACTTCTGCCAGCGGGCGATTGCTGGATACGGATGTGGCGTTTGCAGAGGCCTTGCTTGAAGAGGCTCATGTTGCGACCGTTCCGGGAACTGCGTTTGGCTTTAGCCCTTATCTGCGCCTCTCATGTGCAGCGTCCGATGACCAGCTTGCAGAGGCATGTCGCCGCATTGAAGGGTTTGTAAAAGGTATCCGCAAAACCTGAGAAGCATGGACGGAAACGGAGCGGAGTGTCAGAATTGGATCATGACACAGACAATCCCTCCGTTCTCTGACCTGTCTTTCCCCCGTCCAGACGAAGTGTCTCTTAAGGCGCGCTACGCGGACATTTCGTCGCTGCTTGATCGCGGGCAGCGCGAAGAGGCTCTCAGGGCCTTTGACGCCGTTCGGCGAGAGTATGAATCCTGGGCCTCCCACGTTCATCTCCAGTTTTCCCGCAACACGCAGGACGAGACGGCGAAGACGGACCGTGACTACGCGGATCGCCTTTCGCCTGTTGCGACGGACCATGAAGTCATCATCAAGAAGCGTCTGCTGGCAGACTCTGATCGTACCGGTCTGGAAGCACTCCTGACGCCACATGTGGTTCATTTGTGGGAAGCCGACACCACGACGTTTGATCCCCGGATCAGCACGGATCTGGAAGAAGAAGCGCGCCTGACGGGCGAATACACGGCGCTTCTGGCCTCGGCGAAAATTGCCTTTGATGGCAAGGTTCTGAACCTGTCAGGGCTTGTGCCATATTTGCAAGGGGCGGATCGGGACGTCCGCCACGCTGCCGAGCAGGCACGCTGGGCCTTTTTTGAAGAACACGGCGAAGAACTGGATACGCTTTATGGGCGTCTGGTTGAGCTGCGTGACCGGATGGCGAAAACGCTGGGGTTTGAGAACTATATCGGGCTGGGTTACCGCCGGATGCGCCGGACAGATTACGGCCCGGAGCAGGTGGCATCCTTCCGGGAAAAGGTTCTCAGTTCTGTTACCCCATTGGTTCAGTCACTGCTGGAACGCCGTCGCCTTAAAATGGGATGGGACAAGGTCTGGGCCTGGGACGAGGCACTGATCGATTTGCAGGGGAATCCGGAGCCAGCAGGAGATCATGATCTGCTTGTGGCTCGGGCAGAAGGCATGTTCCGTGCGCTCGACCCCAAAGGCGAAATGGGTGATTTCTACGTTCAGATGCGGGATCTCGGATATCTTGATCTGAAAAACCGGGACAACAAGGCAGGCGGTGGCTTCTGCACCTCATTCCCGACCATTGGTAGCCCTTACATCTTTGCCAATTTCAATGGCACTCATAACGATATCGGCGTGTTTACCCACGAGATGGGGCATGCCTTCCAGAACTGGAAAAGCCGCGATCAGGACTGGGTCGATCAGCTCTGGCCGACCATGGAAGCCGCCGAGATTCATTCCATGGGTTTGGAATTTCTGACCTGGCCGCAGATTGATACGCTGGTCGAAGACGGGGCAGGGGACCGGTATCGCCGGATGCATCTCATCGATGCGCTCTCATTTTTCCCATACGGTGTCTGTGTCGATCACTTCCAGCATGAAGTGTATGCCAATCCGCAAATGACAGCGGCAGAACGGCACGAGACCTGGGCACGCCTGGAGAAAATGTACATGCCCTGGCGGGACTGGGGCGATCTGGCTTATCCGGCGAAGGGTGGTCGCTGGCAGGCCCAACTCCATATCTATCGCCTACCATTTTATTACATTGATTATGCTCTGGCTCAGTGTTGTGCACTGCAACTCTGGCTTCGTTCTCGTATGAATCGGGAAGCCACGTTCGAGACATATCGCAAGCTGTGCTCGGAAGGCGGCTCCAAGCCGTTCTCACAGCTTGTGGCTGATGCCGGTCTGGTATCCCCGTTTGAGGAGGATGCTTTGGCGGAAGTCGTTCATGAAGCCGAGCAGGAACTCGGAATCTGAGGCAACGGTTCTGGCTCTGAAGGGTAACTTCAGAGCCAGAATGAAAGGTTTATCCGCGACTGTTCCACTCGGAGATCAGGTCAAGAACGGCCTGTGGGGACATGCTGCGAGCATTCCCGAGAGCTTTGGAGCCGTCGCCGTTCAGGGCCTTGCCATCTGGCGTCACGATAATGACGGTCGGAACGGCCTTGATCGTCACGTCGTATTTCTGAGCCAGATCGAGATTGGTGTTGATGCGCCCGACATTTACCGGGACGATCACAAACTGGCTGTCCAGCCATGCCTTGGCGTCGGGCAGGGCAAAAATGCCGGAGAGCATTTTGCAGTCCGGGCACCAGTTGCCGCCGAAATCGAGAAGCACTTTACGGCCCGTTTTGGCAGCGAGCGCAAAGGCATCGCGCACCTGCTCCTGGGCGACGGACGTGTCTGGATAGGGTGTTGCGACCGGCGGGGCTGATGTTTCCGTCAGTTTGGGCGCAGGCGTACTTGCAGCCTGCGCTGAAAAAGGTGCGGAAAGCGCCAGACCCAGTCCGGCGGCGGCAAGAAGGGAAACGCGCATAAAAAAGGCTTTCATTGATCGAGTGGTCTGCATCACATAACGCAGTGTCACAGCAAAACGATTAAAGCCTACTTCATTCGGAAGGTCATGCTTTTGATAACGCAACACGGTTCACCCTCATCGCCCTCCGCTCAGCAGGGTGCAGAAGTCAGTATTCTGGAGACGCTCCTGAGGACCGTCGTCCTCGTTGGGCTAACCCTGGCGCTTGCCGCCATTTTTCGTTTCTGGGAACCTGCCGTAAAGCTTTCTCAGAAGACTGCGGCGACGCATGCCTGGCAGTCGCTTTACAGCGTGTTTCATATTGAAACGGCGCTCGGGCGGGAACAGCTCATTCTTGTGGGTATTATTCTGTTCTGTTTTGCCGTGGCGCTGATCGTTCAGGTGGCTGGGCTTTTTGCTCTTAAGATGATCAGAAACAGATCCTGACGTCTCAGGCTGAGCGCCGTCTTAGTCCGGACAGTGCTGCAAGAAGCCATGCTAAAATCAGCAAGGTACCGCCATAAGGGGCTATGCGAGCTACTGAGAGTGTCCCGAGTTTCAGATCAAAAAGCGCGAAAAGCGTGACGGAGACACAGAAGAGCAGCGTGCCTGCCAGCATTGTCAGACATGCAAGACGCGCCAGGCGTGGCACCAGAAAGCGCGCTCCAAGTGAAAGCGCGCAGAGTGCGATGGCGTGCCACATGAGGATGTCCACCCCGGAGTGCAGAACGGTGCGGCCATTGGGGATGGCAAACATATGGTCCGGGAGGTGAGAGGCAAGCGCCCCGAGAACCACTCCGGATGCGCCTTCGACAGCACCTGCAATGAAACAGAAGCGGAAGGCGCCGGAAAAATCATGCGTGCTAGAATTTGCGGACATGGCCTGAATGTATCATGAGTGGTGCCGAACATGAATGGACCGCTTGAAGCCGGGACCATTCAGCCAGAGTGGCTGGGACATTGTCCTGGTCTCGCAGATGGAAGGAATGTCTCTTCATGACAGTTACTGCACGCTTCGCAGCTCTTGCCTCGATTGCCATGCTGGCAGGCCTGAGCGCCTGTAATGCTCCGGATGCACCGCCAGCACCAGCGCTGCCGTCTGCTGCATCAACCTATACGCTTTCGACAGCGGATGCTGCATTTCTTCAGCAGATCGATGCCATGGATCTGACGCAGGTGAGCATTGCGACACTGGCTGCGACGCATAGCAACAGCGATGTTGTGAAGGCTTTCGCTGCAACGGTGGTCAGTGATCACACGACCAACCGCAAGGCTGTTGCCAAGGTGGCGAGCGACGCCAACCTGACCGTCACTGACAAGCTGAATGCTGGCGATGAGGCGCATGTTGCATCTTTCGGTCATCTGTATGGCGCTGCTTTTGATCGTGTTTTCCTGCGTGAAATCGTGAGCGTTCAGACGCCTGCTCTCAGCAGTGCTCTGGCAACGGCATCGCAGTCTGGCGGAACGGCCGATATCAAGACGCTGGCATCAGACACCACGAAGATGCTCAAGGACCATACGACTCGTGCGCAGGACCTGAGCGGCGCGAAGACTGTCAAAGGTCATCATCATCACTTCGGTCGTCACTGAGCGTTAGAGGGCAATTATGACGGGTGTTCGGCTTGATCGTATTGTAACGCGTGGCGGCGATTCAGGGCAGACTTCACTGGGAGACGGAACCCGTGTCTCAAAAGCCTGTCCGAGAATTGAGGCCATGGGGACGGTCGATGAGCTGAACGCTCTTCTTGGTTTGCTCGATTGCTCTCTAAGATCAGAGGAAAGTATACGAGATCTTTCCTCTGATATTCGGAAGATACAGTCCTGTCTTTTTGATTTAGGGGCAGATTTATGTGTTCCGGACAAAGAACGTCCGCAGAGTCTTACAGTAAAAGCTATTATTTGGCTGGAAGAACGCATCGAAGACATGCGTCTTCAGCAGCCGGCGCTTAAAAGCTTTATTCTGCCTGGCGGTTCTCTTGTTTCTGCACATGCCCACATGGCCCGGACTGTTGCGCGGCGCGCGGAGCGGCGGATTGTGATTTTGGAGCATGGTCCTCAGGAAGGGCTCAGGTTTCTAAACCGCCTTTCTGATTATTTCTTCGTTCTTGCACGTCATGCCAATGCTCACGGAGCAGATGACATTCTCTGGCAACCGGGTCAGTGGCAGTAAAAGAAAGATGAATACAGTCTTATTGTGTTGATGACAGGACATATCAGATCTGATAAAAGAATTCAGTCTGATACACCGGAATGAGTTAGAAACCCGGCAGTGTCGACTTTCATTTCCTTGTCAGGACATGCTTTTTTCTGATCGGCTTTACGCCTTTCAGAGCCTCCGTCATTCTAGGTGGGCATTCTGATCAGGTGACATAGAACAAATTTTATAATTGGTTGAAAAAACGAAGAATGCAGGACGATCAGCAGGTTAGTGAAGACAAACTGCGAGAGGCGCTTGCTCGTCTGGGATCAGGATCTTCCCGTCCCCAGAAGGCGCGTCCCATCACGCCAACAACAGAACGTCGCCGTCGCTTTGTGCGAGATGGTCAGGTTGTTGTTGAGCATCAGGCCAGCCGTGGATTTGCACAGCGTAGCAATGCTCCGAGCCAGGACGACCAGGACGAAATTGAACGTCTTCGCCAGTCTGTAAAGCGTGAGCAGCGTCGCTGGGAGGAAGCAGAGCGTTATCTGGCTGAAGCCCGCACGCAACTCAAAACATATGAAACGCGCGAAGCTCACGCCAAAATCCAGATTACGGAACTCAACCGTCATCTGCGTGAGCATCAGGACCAAATTCAGTCTCTGAAAGCACAGCTTCACCAGTCCCGTGAGCAGGCTGCTGAAGCTGCCCGCCGTTCGCCGCGCCCTGTTGGACGTCCGCGTAAAGAAGTGCAGGACGAAACTGTGGTGAAGAAAGTCGAGAAGGCCGCTGTTGAGGCCCCGGCTGTTCTTCTTGATGAGCCGGAACCTGTTCAGTGGTGGGTAAAGGCCTGAAGCTCAGGCTGTCGGGCGTCTTACAGAACGCCCAAACCATATCATGATGCCTAAAAACACAGCCCAGCCTAATCCTGACCGAACCATGTCAGGAATGGGCAGGGCCAGTGTTTCCGTGCTGCCTGTGGCACCCACAAGGGCTGCCACGGCCACGCCAACCAGACTTTCTCCCACAATAAAGCCCGATGCGATCATTGTACCCTGTTCTTTAGGGGACTTGCGCAGTAGCCAGCCGAGGCCTGCTCCGATCGCGATCGTCACGGACACGTTGGCTGGCAGGTAAATTCCCATACCAACGGCTAGAGGCGGCAGAGCGAGATTGCGCCGCTTTAGAAGAATATCCGCAACAACCAGTACAATCCCGATCACCGCCCCGATTTCCAGCATCAGCCAGTCGAGGTTGTGTGAGAGAATACCTGTCGCGATGGCAGCCATGAGCGCGGGTTGTGGCGCTGCGAGAGCTCGGGTCGGATCCATATCCGCGCGGGGCATCGCTCCAACAAATCCGTAGGCCTGATAAAGTGTCTGCAAGACCCATGGAATAACCACGGCACCAACAGCGCACCCTATGAGGAGGGCAACTTCCTGCTTCCAGGGAGACGCTCCAACTAACTGTCCGGTCTTGAGGTCCTGCAGGTTATCATTTGATACAGCAGCAGACGCCGTGATGGCAGACAGTACGAATAATCCGAATGCAATAACCGTTGGGCGTTGGTCGGGCGAAAGAACGCCGCCACTTTCCAGTCCCCAGAGTGTGACGGAAATGGCAATGATCGCGATAATTCCGACGCCCGAAATCGGGGAAGAGGATGATCCGATTATGCCCGCCATATAACCGCAGGCACTCGCAACCAGAAAGCCGAGACCGAAACAGGCGCCCAACCCCAGAACAACGAGCGTCACAAGGGATGCACCGTGCGGCATTGCCGGCCATAGGAACTGGGTAAACAGTCCAGAAAGAACGAGAGCCAGCCCGATGCTCAGGCCGATCAACGTGCGCGGCGCGAGATCCAGGTCGCTCTCATCCTGAGACGCGCGATGCTTAACGGACAGAGATTCTTTCAGTCCGATCGCAACAGGTTTGGCCAGTGCGAGCAGCGTCCAGATTGCGGCAACGGCAATTGTTCCGGCGCCGATGAAGCGCACTTTATGAATCCATAAACCTGTCGCCGCGGCCATAGGGTCAGCGGCCAGGTTCAGATGTCCCAGGATGGGAACCATAACGCCCCAGCCCATCAGAACACCCAGCAGCATGGCAATGCCACCGCCGATGCCGACAAGATAACCTGTTCCCAGAAGTGCGAGGGAGAAGCTAATATCCAGACGAAACACGGACGCGCCGAAGCTGGTAGCGGCCGAAACGCCGTCGGACAGTAGCCTGAGCCCTGATGTCGCCAAAGCAACGGCAGCAGAGACAAGGCTTCCTTTTGTCAGGGAGCGTAGGCTCTCGGCATCGCCTTCAGGGGAAGAGGCTCTCAGGATTTCAGCGCAGGCTGTGCCTTCCGGATACGGGAGGTCAGAATTCTTCACCAATGCCCGACGCAGCGGGATCGTGAAGATGACGCCGGTCATGCCTCCTGCAAGTGTTAGGAGGAGTGAGACAAAATATGGAAATTCGTGCCAATACCCGACCATGATGAGGCCAGGCAGCGCTGCGAAGACGCAGGAGAGTGTTCCTGCCGCAGAAGCCTGCGTCTGCACCATATTGTTTTCGAGCATCGTCCCGCCGCCCATCAGGCGGAGTACGGCCATTGAAATGATGGTCGCGGGAATAGAGGAGCCAAAGGTCAGGCCGATCTTCAATCCCAGATAGACATTTGCTGCCGTGAAGACGACGGTAATCAGGGCACCCAGAATAATGCCCCGCAAGGTCAGTTCGCGGCTGTCCATAAGTTTCATGGTGGGGCGATCCTGTGATGTCGCGTTGTTTTTTCGGGCATTACGCTGCGGAGGCCCGCACCGCAACCATTCATCAAAAAGCAAATGACAGGCTGGACTGATAATAGAGCCCGCTTTTTGCCCCGGCATTTTTCAGATCATGCGATGCCGCAAACCACGCGACGACATGTGTCCAGTTCCAGTGTCGAGATACGGCCCATGTCAGCAGACCATTAGGGGCTACGCCTATGAAGTGGCTGCGAAACCTGGGGAAATTATAAGCCGAACTGATTGAATAGACGGAAGACGCTGTGGTCTCCCTCCATAGAATCGGGACTTTGATCCGCGAAGACACCTTACCGTAGGACCCCACGACAATGGGGGACAGATTGATCAGGTTCGCTGCGCCAATATAGCCCGTGTAGTCCAGATACGGATTTTGCGGGGCAAATGGCGCACTGTAAGTCCCGACTGTTCCGGTATGACGGTTTTCATTGCCGCCGGAATAGACGTCCGCCTGAATTCCGAAGAAGGGTTTGAGAGGCAGATTGGAACGTCTGTATCCCAATGTCGTATTCACAGAATAAGCAGAGACCTGGCGCCGGGCAGTGGTTCCGTATTGTGTGAAATTGCCTTGCTGCCACAAGACGCCAATGGCGTATTCAAGTTGCTGGGCTGTGCCGTACCACCGAAAACCGAAATTGTTACGATTTGTCGCGCCCGTTACGGAGCTGATTTTGCTCGCACTGACCAGCGGAACAGAGCCTGTTTTTCCACCAAGATGAAAGCCAATCCAGAACAGATCGAGATAGGATTGAACACGCTGTTGGCCCAGATAGAACGCGGGGACGTCAAAGGTCGTGTTGAATCCATAGAGGCGCGTGTTCCAGTCCTGCGTGTCGTGGAACATGGCCGTTGGGGTGATGTCTGTCGCAACGAAGTCATAGAGATCGAACCGGACATGCGGGAAAATCGCATAAGCGCGCGGTCCGTTCCAGGTAATCTGGATATTCGGGGGTTCCCGGTCATACAGGACGTAGGATGGCGCATCGAGAAACTGCTGCCTTCCAAACATCAGGCCCGTCTTTGCTGTGCCAATCGTGCGTTTGTATTCGATAAAAGCCTGATGCAGGTCCAGACGCTTACGGTAAGTGCCACCATAGCCATATCCGTTCCAGCCTGCGGCCGTGCCGTTTACGAGCTGCGCGAAGATACGCCAGTGTTCTCCGATATGAAGGTCGGCTCCCAACATATTGCGCGTGACGAAGCGACCTGAACCGGAGTGGGTATTCGTCCCCAGCATCGGATAGTCATTGTACCAGTTGCGGAGGCGGGTGCGTTCGGACAGGGACAGCCAGATTGTGCGTTCATTATTCAGAGCAATAAACTTCAAGGGATCGAAAATGTCGCTCTGATGGCGCTTGTCACGTAGGTATGACCAGTCTTCCGCCCATGGCGCGACACCATAGCGTCCGACAGGCCCAAAGCCCGCACCTTCGCCGTTGCCGCGATTGAATCCACCCCATCGGGGCTGGCGTCCGATCGGCGCAACATTCTGGCTCGGCGTCAGGCGGCGTGGCTGTTCCAGGAACCCTGCATGGGGAAAGTTCTGGATTTCCGGACGTTCTGCGTGATGGACCTTGATCCTTTCTTCTTTCGATGCCGAAACGTCAGGAGTCGCAGAAAAGGCTGAAGACCCAAAGCCTGCCAGGCAAGCCAAGGTCGTTTTCAGCGTAATCCGGATTTTGACGTCAGGTGAAAGAGAAGGAAAAAGGCCTTTACTGCGTCCGGCCACGGAACTTTACGACGGGGAGGTGCTGCTGATTGTAAGTCAGCTCATCCTTGGTCAGCTGATAGCCGATTTCGAGCGTGTAGGGATTTTCCTGAATATTTTTGGATGCAGGAAGATCAACAAGGCGCAGATCCGTACGAACAGACTGGTTGCTGACATTCGGTTCCAGCTTGAATGTGTCCGTGAAGACCTTCTTATCCACGATTTTTCCGTCACGCATGATGACGATGAAATAGGGGACGTCGATGGTGCCGGTCTTGGAGGCAGGTCCTCGCGTCAGGTTCATTGCTAGGCTGACGCGGGTACGAATCATCTGTTGGTCTTTGGGGCCTTTGGGGCCACGTTCGCAGTCCCCTGAAATGGCTGTGAGCTGTGCGTGGCTGACCAGATTCCCGATGTCCGGATCTTTTCCGTCATAGACAAACCGGTCTGCTGCGGCGCTGGGAATATCCGTGACCGGGCATGTGGGGGCAAAGAAGCCCGGATTGGATTCGTCACATCCCGCGAGTGTTGAAATCGCGACGACGGCAAAAGCCGGGACAAACAGGGACGTGGCAAGGCGCCGAAAGGCTGGCATCTGCTGTAGAAACTCCCACAAAGCGGCCCGGACGTTGCGACATGCGTCAATCCGGTCGATACTGGTCCTACATATCGAACTCCGCCCGCTTGGGGAACACCATGTCAGATCAGACAACTCTTGCACCTGAAGGTGCTGCACACCAGAAGACGCTCCGCGTCCTGCTGGCCGGGCCTCGCGGCTTCTGCGCCGGTGTGGATCGTGCCATCCGTGTCGTTGAAGAAGCGCTGCGCCGCTATGGCGCGCCCGTCTATGTTCGTCACGAAATCGTCCATAACCGCACTGTGGTTGAAGGACTGGAGGCCAAGGGCGCCATTTTCGTTGAGGAACTCGACGAAGTGCCGCCCGACGGGCATGTCGTTTTCTCAGCGCATGGCGTGCCGAAGTCAGTTCCAGCCGAAGCGCAGCGCCGCAATCTGCTTTACCTAGATGCAACGTGTCCGCTGGTTTCCAAGGTGCACCGCGAAGCAGAGCGTCACTTTGCAGGTGGTGGCCCAGAGCAGCTCCATATTCTGATGATCGGTCATGCCGGCCATCCGGAAGTAGTGGGCACAATGGGCCAGCTTCCGCCGGGCGCTGTCACGCTCATCAACGATGCTGAAGAAGCCCGTACGATCCAGCCAAAGGATCCGGCGAAGCTGGCCTTCATCACGCAGACGACGCTGTCCGTGGATGATACGGCTGAGATCGTTGATATTCTGCGGACTCGCTTCCCGCTCATTGAAGGTCCGAAGCGCGAAGACATCTGCTACGCGACGACCAATCGTCAGGAAGCTGTGAAGGCCATTGCGCCGGAAAGCGATCTGGTGATCGTGATCGGTTCGCCAAACTCTTCCAACTCGCAGCGTCTGCGGGAAGTGGCCGAGCGTTCTGGTGCCCGCCGCGCACTTCTGGTGCCGAAGCTGGAAAATCTGGACTGGTCTGTGCTGGAAGGCGTTGAAACGCTGGGCATCAGTGCAGGTGCGTCCGCTCCGGAAAGCCTCGTGCAGGAAATGGTGACGGCGCTTGCTGCGAAGTACACGCTGAAGATCGAAGAGAGAATCATGAAGGAGGAAAACATCAATTTCCGCCTTCCAGGTCCGCTTGCTGGTGAGGACAACTGAGTCTTCATGGCCGTCTATACTGAACTGGCGGCCGAGGCGCTTGAAGCGTTTCTTGGCACATATGACATCGGTGCCCTGGTTTCTTTCCAGGGCATTGCCGAAGGCGTCGAAAACAGCAACTTCCTCCTCCAGACCACGGAAGGGAAGTTCATCCTCACGCTCTTTGAGCGGCGGGTCAAAGCGTCTGACCTTCCATGGTTTCTGGGGCTGATGCAGCATCTGTCGGGGAAGGGCATGAACTGCCCGCAGCCCGTACAGGCAAAAGACGGGATCGCTCTCAGGGTGTTGGCAGATCGGCCTGCTGCGATCACCACGTTCCTTCCGGGGCAAGCCGTCCCTCAGATTACAGCATCTGCCTGTCATGCACTGGGACAGGTCCTCGCGACATTCCACAAGCTGGGGCAGGACTACACAGCGGAACGGCCTAATGGGCTGTCTGTGGAAGCGTGGCGCCCACTCCTTGAGAGCTGTCAGGGCAGTGGGGATGACCTGCTGCCGGGCCTCACGCAGGAACTGTCCGATGCACTGTCACGGATTGAAAAATCTTGGCCCGCTGCGGGTCGTTTGCCTCGTGGGCAGATCCATGCAGACCTCTTCCCCGATAATGTCTTCTTTCAGGGCGACCAGGTCTCTGGGCTGATTGATTTCTATTTCGCCTGCACGGACCTGTTTGCTTACGATTTGGCGATCTGTCTGAACGCTTGGTGTTTTCGCGATGAGAAGGTTTTCGAACCGGCTTTCGCTCACGCCATGATCGAAGGTTACGAAAGCGTCCGCAATTTAGAGGTGGCTGAAAAGGAAGCTTTGCCAGTTCTATGTCAGGGGGCTTCAATCCGGTTTCTGCTGACGCGCCTCTACGACTGGATCAATACTCCGGCTGACGCATTGGTGACCCGCAAGGACCCACTGGCCTATCTGGGGCGTCTCCGACATTTCTCAGGTGTCGCCCATGTCTGATGCGAGCGCGGATCAGCTTCCGGTCGAAATCTGGACGGATGGTGGTTGCAAGCCCAATCCCGGCCCAGGAGGCTGGGGAGCACTGCTTTGCTTTAAGGGCAAGGAGAAGGAGCTATGGGGCGGCCATCCGGAGACGACCAATAACCGCATGGAACTGACGGCTGCGGCTGAAGCTCTGGAAGCTCTGAAGCGGCCGTGTCGGGTCACGTTGCATACAGACAGTGAATACCTTCGGAACGGTATCACGCGGTGGCACAGTGGTTGGGTACGGCGGAACTGGCGTAATTCAGCTGGTGATCCTGTTGCCAACATGGATCTGTGGCAGCGCATTCTCGATGCGGCCAAACCTCATGAAATCGAATGGCTCTGGGTGAGGGGACATTCTGGTGATGTGAACAATGAACGTGTGGATGTATTGGCAACCCGGGGACGGGAAGAGCTCTGAAAAAGTCATGTTTTCTGCGGGTTACTGAAGAAAGTTCAGAAAAATGCAGAAATATGAAAAAAGGGGCTTTACCGACCCCGGCGGTTGGACTAAATACCTCCTCACCGGTCCCGAATAGCTCAGTTGGTAGAGCAAGCGACTGTTAATCGCTGGGTCGTAGGTTCGAGTCCTACTTCGGGAGCCACTCTTTCTTCTTGAAAGATTTGGTTCGGTACAGTGAAAAGCCCCTTACGGGGCTTTTTTCATATCTACTGTACTGATTGACCATCACCGGAGGCTTGATGCCGTTCCGGTGATGAGTTCGTGGGATCTGCTCAGAGTTCTTCTGGCCTAACGTCTTCCAGGCGATCCAGCGCCCACAGGCTGGGAAAGAGACGAATCCAGGTTGCCGCGACAAGAATTGTTCCTACGCCGCCTGCAATAACCGCTGCTTCTGGCCCTATGGCTGTTCCCAGCATTCCGCTCTCAAATTCGCCCAGCTGGTTGCTGGAGCCAATGAATAGTGAATTCACAGCGGAGACCCTTCCGCGCATGGCGTCTGGTGTAGCCAGTTGAATGAGTGAAGACCGGACGACAACACTTATGACGTCTGCTGCTCCTAGAACCATCAGGGCGACGACTGAAATCCATGTGATGTGCGAAGCGCCGAACACGATGGTCGCGATTCCAAAAACGATCACGGAAACAAACATCGTAATTCCAGCGCGGCCCCCAAGTGGATGGCGAGACAGCCAAGCTGATGTAAAGAGCGCTCCGAGCGCAGGGGCTGCGCGCAGAAAACCCAGCCCGACTGGCCCAACATGGAGAACGCTATCCGCATAGACGGGGAGCATGGCAGTGGCGCCCCCAAGAAGAACAGCAAACAGATCCAGGGAAATCGCGCCAAGAAGGTCGCGACGTCTGTTCAGAAAACCAAGGCCCGCAAATACAGAGGCGAACGTCACAGGTTCTTTTGATGCGACCTTATGGCGCAGCTTTAGAGCCAGCGTTCCTAGAAACGCCAATGCGAATCCAAGCGTCGCGAGGCTGTAGCAGATGACTGACCCAAGCCCGTAGAGAAGGCCGCCCAGGCTTGGTCCCACAATGGATGCCGTCATGAACAGGGAGGACATCAGTGCCTGTGCTCTGGGCAGAAGCTGAGGGGGGACAATGGCTGGAAGAAACGCCTGCTGGCACGGCATCTCGAAGCTGCGTAGCGTGCCGTAGAACGCTGCAAAAGCGTACACGTAGGCCGGGGTCAGGCAATGCATGGCCGCTATGGCGGCAAGGGCGCCCGTGCTGAGCACTTCCAGAATCTGGCAGATCAGCACCACGCTGCGGCGATTAAAACGGTCCGCGACGTGTCCGGAGATAAATGTCAGGGGAACCATCGGTAGAAACTGTGCAAGGCCCAGATAGCCCAGCGATGATACGCTATGGGTCAGAGCATACATCTGCCAGCCGATGGCAATTGTCAGCGTCGTAGCAGAAAGCTGGGAACAGATTCGGCTGATAATCAGTGGGCCGAGGCCGGGAAGGGCCCGTAATGCTGGTTCAATCATTCAGGCACATTAGTCACTTCCGGCGTGCAAGTTTATTGCAAAATTCCGAGCCGGAAGGCAGATGAGAGACATGAATGCTACATCCACACCCAAACCCGTAACGTACGCAACCGTCACCTGGGACCAACTCCATCGTGACGCCCGTACTCTTGCTGCGACGCTCATGGAAAAGCACGGTCCGTTCCGCGGTATCGTGGCGATTACGCGTGGTGGCCTGATCCCCGCAGCTATTCTCGGTCGTGAAATGGGCTGCCGCCTGATCGAAAGCGTTTCTGTCATCAGCTACGCTGGTGAAGAAGGCACGCAGCACCAGCCGAAGGTTGTGAAAGCACCAACCGCCGCAGGTGACGGTGAAGGCTTCCTGATCGTCGATGATCTGGTTGATTCCGGCATTACGGCTCAGTTCGTACGTGAAATGCTGCCCAAGGCTGTTTTTGCCTGCCTGTATGCCAAGCCCGACGGAAAACCGCTGACCGATCACTATGTCACGGAAGTCGCTCAGGACACCTGGGTGCTGTTTCCGTGGGATACGGCACCACTTTTTGTGCCTCCGCTCGTAAGAAATGAAAAAGATTGAAAAAACCCTATTGCGTCCGGAACTTATACCACCTAAGTTCCGCCTCGGTTCGGGGCGTGGCGCAGCCTGGTAGCGCGCCTGTTTTGGGTACAGGAGGCCCCCGGTTCGAGTCCGGGCGCCCCGACCAGTCTTTGAGGTTTCTTTACTGCGCCCTTAGCTCAGTTGGATAGAGCAACAGCCTTCTAAGCTGTGGGTCGCTGGTTCGAATCCAGCAGGGCGCGCCAGCCTGCTTAACAGCAGCGCCGCGCGCCTAGCAAATTTCAAAAATTAGTTGGCAGAATTATTCTTGCTGTAGGCATCTCGAAGAACCTTTTCCACTGCTGGTTCTGGTGATCCGAGAAGTGTTTGCTTCAAGGCGCTGCTAGCCTTGATCGACAAAAGCCCCCATGCGCCTGAATGGTCGTCTGCCATGACGATTTCGAGTTGCTGCGCCGCACAGTCGTGGGGTTTGCACATGTGACCCAGTGCATAGCGTTTTCCATCCTGAGAAAAATATTCCACAGGCGTTGATGTGCCCTGTCCTGACACGACCCAGGCCGGCAAAGTGATCATGCTTTTATAGGCCTCCTTGAAGCCCGAACGGCTCAGGAGCTCCTGTGTCGTTGGAACTTCTGCAGACGCAAGTGAGGTGGAGAGTGCGATAAGGGGTAACATCGCAGCGAATAATTTCAGTTTCATATGTAGTGTCCTCTCCAGCCGAGCTCGTTCAGTCAGGCAAAGTGATTCCGTTGCTCCTCAGTTTCTGGAGGAGGGCGCTTTGGTCCGCGTTGATGCCACGGCAGGCCTCAAGCGCGATGTCTGTCCTGAAACCACAGCGCATGGCGTCCTCAGCAGTTGCCGCGACACAGAAATCAAGCGCCAGGCCACAGATCACAACATGGTTGATGGAACGGCCGCTGAGGAGCGCATTCAGGCCGGTAGAGGTGACACGGTCATTGTCGAAGAACGCTGAGTAGCTATCCCGATTCTGCGCCATTCCTTTGTGAATGATATGGCTGATCGGGCTAAGATCGAGAGATTTTGGAAAATCGGCACCTGACGACGCTGCAACACAATGTGCGGGCCAAGGTCCGCCTTGTTGCGTGAAAGAACAGTGATTTGCGGGATGCCAGTCCTGAGTGGCAATCACGGCTCCAAAGCCGAGATGGGACAGGGTATTAACCTGGGCAATGATTTCATCGCCCTTCGGAACAGCCAAGGCTCCATGAGGCAAAAAATCATTCTGGACGTCGACGATAATCAGAGCTGAGTGCTGAAAATCAGGCAAAGGAGCAATCTTCCGAAGCTGAGGCAGGAACCATGTCCTGCAGAACGCATTGCGCGATCTTAATCAGCCTCCATGCTTGGAAGAAAGGTTTCTCGTTAGAGGCGTGTCACCAGAAGCTGGTTAATCCTGAAGCCTTCAACGTCCACAACTTCGAATCGGAAGCCTGAAGATTCGACGCTATCGGCCTTTCGGGCCATGCGACGCAGCCGATTCATGACGAAGCCACCAACAGTATCGAAATTCTGGGCATCATCGAAAATCGGGATATCCAGTTCGCGAATAACGTCACCGATCGGTGCTGCGCCATCGATGAGCCAGGAGTTGGCATCGCGGCGAACAATGGCCTGCTCCTCAAATGGGCTGACGAGACCATCCATCAGAGCGCCCATGATATCCTTGTAGGTGATGAGGCCCACGACCAGACCGTATTCATTCACGATCAGTGCAAAGCCTGCGGAATGAGCGTCGAACTGGGCAAGAGTTTCCCAGAGGTTCAGTGTGTCCGGTAGGGACAAGACATCACGGCGCATCTTGAAGATCTGGCTGGCGACGGGCGTCAGGCTCTCTTTGGATTGCGGCTCATCCACAACCGCAACCAGAACATCTTCTGCGCGAATAGACCCGATCACGCGATCCAGTCCGCCATCGCAAAGGGGATAACGGGAGTAGGGACGCACGCGAACCTTGTCACGCTGGCTCTCCGGTGTCTCCTGAACGTCCAGAAAGACGATCTCATCACGCGGGGTCATGGCGGACGTTACGGAACGATCCTGAAGGCCCAGAACATTCTGAATCATCTGATGTTCCTGCTCCAGCAGGATACCAGAGGCTGTGCCTGCAGCGAGAATGGCGCGCAGATCTTCAGGCGTTACAGGTTCGACAGTGGCCGCAGCTGGGATTTTCATCACGCGCAGAAGCACATCCGATACGCGCGAAAAGACCCAGACCGCAGGATACAGAACCTTCAGGGCCAAGGCAGGGAACCACCCAACCTTAAGAGCGATCCGATCCGGCGCATTCATCGCAATCCGCTTTGGAAGCAGATCTGCGAACAGGACGAAAAGTCCCGTAATAAGAATGAAGGAGCAGGCCGAGCCGCCCTTGGCCGAAAGAGACGGTGAAAAGCCCATGAGTTGGAAGCCGTCTGCGATGGGCTCGCTCAACATCGATTCGCTGATGATGCCGCCAAGAACGCCAACGGCATTCAGGCAGATCTGCAGGACGGTAATCACCTGCCCGCTGTTGCGACGGAGCTTCAGAAAGGCAACGGCTCGTGGATCGCCGGCTTCTGCTTTCGAGCGAAGCCTGACGTCACGAGCTGCGGCGAAGGAAATCTCTGAAAGAGAGATCAGGATGGAGACCGCGATCAGGACGACGGTCGCGAGAAGGCCCAGCAGGAGAAGAACAATCATGTGCTGGGTGTAAGAAGAAACTTGCATGCAGGCGGCATCATACTCCGAAGACACCAGAACACGCCAATTATCTTCGGGTGGCAGCCATGCAGGTCCTCAATGTCTTAAAACTGTCAAATCCCTGCCAATGTTCTCCAGCCGGCTTCATCAACAGTTTCGAGCCCCAGATCAGCAGCCTTCTTTGCTTTTGATCCGGCTTTTTCTCCCAGCACAACCAAAGACGTCTTTTTGGAAACACTATCGGTTACCTGTGCCCCAAGACGCTCCGCGATCGCTTTTGCTTCGGGGCGCGTCATTGTGGTCAGGGTGCCGGTGAAGACGATGGTTTTACCCGAGAGGTGGCCTTCGGACGGTGCTTCTTCTGCTTCAATTGTGTGAAGTTGCTGCCGAAGATCATCAAGAGTTTCGACGTTGTGGGCTTCTGAAAAGAATGCGACCAGTTCGTCTGCAATCGCACCACCGACGCCCATGATGGAATCTAACGCTTCCCGCTCTTCACTGCCCGCGTTCGCGGCTACCATTGCGTCGCGCCAGGCTTCAAAGGTGCCGTAATGCCGCGCAAGAAGCTGGGCGTTACGCTCTCCAATCCGGCGAATTCCAAGACCAAAAATGAGCCTGGCCAGAGATATGGTCCGTCGCTCATCAATTGCCTGGAGAAGATTCCTGACCGAGAGTTCTCCCCAGCCGTCCCGTTTCTGAAGTTCATCCTGATGTGCGCTCAGGCGAAAAATATCTCCTGGGCGCAGGACGTAGCCGGCGGCATGAAATTCTCGGATGCTGCGGTCTCCGAGACCGTCAATGTCGAACGCGCCTCGTGACACCATGTGGATGAGGCGTTCCAGGACCTGTGCCTCGCAGGTCAGTCCGCCCGTACAGCGGCGCACTGCTTCTCCATGAACACGCTCAGCCAGTGATCCGCAGACCGGGCAGTGATCAGGGAAGACATATCGCGGGCTGCGTGGCTCATCGCTTTCCACAACGCCCAAAATTTGTGGAATGACGTCTCCGGCACGTTGAAGGCAAACCAGATCGCCATCACGGACGTCCTTACGGGCGATTTCGTCTTCGTTGTGCAGGGTTGCGCGCGAAACAATCACGCCACCAACATTGACGGGCTCCAGATGAGCCACAGGGGTCAACGCGCCAGTTCGTCCGACCTGAATTTCAATCCGCAGCAGCCGGGTGATGGCCTGTTCAGCCGGGAACTTCCAGGCGATGGCCCAGCGCGGTGCACGACCTGCAAACCCCAGCCGGTTCTGAAGGGCTATATCGTTCAGTTTGAAGACAATGCCATCGATATCATAATCAAGGCCGGAGCGATCACGAGCGAGCCTGTCCACATACGCGGGGATATCCCGGGCATGTTCGATCAGTTGGGACAGGGGATTAACCGTGAAGCCCCAGCGTGTCAGGGCCTCAAGATATCCTGAATGTGTTTCGCTTACAGCGGACGATGCGTAGCCCTGAGCGTAGGCGAACAGGGACAAGGGGCGGCTGCGTGTGATTTCCGGGTCTAGCTGCCGCAGAGATCCTGCTGCGGCATTTCGCGGATTGGCGAACGGTTTAATTCCGCGCTCTGACTGTTGCTTATTCAGGGTCAGGAAGTTCTTCTTTGAGAGGAAAACTTCACCACGGATTTCTACAAGATCTGGCGCATCATCAGGGAGAGTGTGCGGAATATCCTTGAGCGTCAGCAGATTGGCCGTGACGTCTTCACCCTCAATACCGTTTCCGCGCGTGACGCCCCGGACGAATTTTCGATTTTCATACGTCAGGTTGATAGAGAGGCCGTCAATTTTGGGCTCGGCTACAAATTGAAGAGCCTGAATGCCGTCGTCATCCAGTCCCAGAAAGCGACCGACGCGGGAAACAAATCCTTCAAATCCGTCTGCCCCAAAGACGTTATCCAGAGACAGCATTGGAACAAGATGACGGTGCTTTCCAAAAGCCGAATCGGGTAGGGCGCCTACGCGATCGCTCGCTCCTCCCTCACGACGAAGCTCAGGGTTGGCGTCTTCCAGTTCCAGAAGCTCACGCCGGGCAGCGTCATATTCTGCGTCAGAAACCTCTGGGTCGTCCTTGCCGTGATAGGCCTCGTCCCATCGGGCAAGCAGGGTCTCAAGTTCGGCGTGACGATCGGCAGAATTCATGCGGTCTGTTCCAGAAGGCTATCTGCGGCGCCGCGTGCCGCATCAGTAATGACGTCACCCGCAAGCATCCGGGCAATTTCTTCGCGGCGGGCTTCACGGGAAAGAGGCTCTGCAAGTGTCTCGGTGCGCTCGTTGCGGATGCGCTTGGCAATGCGCAGGTGATGGTCACCTCGGGCGGCAACCTGCGGACTGTGCGTTACGACCAGGACCTGTACGTCCTGTGCGACCTTATGCAGCCGGTCGCCGATTGAGGATGCGGTTGCGCCGCCAACGCCAGAATCCACCTCGTCAAAGACCAGTGTTCCCACATCAGAGCGCTGGGCCAGCACAACCTTCAATGCCAGCATCAGACGCGATAGCTCACCGCCAGAGGCCACTTTGGCCAAGGGGCCGGGCGCCTGACCGGGGTTTGCCGCGATAAGAAAAGAGGATTGCTCCATGCCGCGGCTGTTCCATTGTTCGGGTGCGAGCGGGAGCAGCGAGACAATAAAACGGGCACGTTCAAGCTTGACCGGCTTCAACTCACGGCTGACGGCCTGCTCAAGTTTCTGAGCAGAGTGTTCGCGCGCCTTGGACAGAGCTCTCGCAGCTTCTTCATAGGCCAGCCGCGCTTCTGTCAAAGCGATTTCAAGCCGTGACAGTTCGGCATTACCCGAATCGAGCGCAGCCAGACGGCTTTTCAGGGACGCGAGAAAGGACGGGAGTTCGGCGACCGAGACGTTATGTTTTCTGGCTTCGGCCCGCAGGGAGAAAAGACGCTCTTCTGTCTCTTCCAGCAGTCGCGGATCGCTCTCCGTATCGGCAGCAAGACGCGTTAGCAGCATTTCTGCTTCTGCTAACGCTTCCTCGGCTTTTTCCAGCGCATCCAAAGCTTCCTGAGCCTGTGCCTGATGAGTGGAGGTGCTGCCTTCAGTTTCTGCAGAAGACGGCAGCAGCCGGACCAATGCCCTGCTGGCAGACCGCAAAGCTGCGGAAGGGTTTGATGAGCGTCGGTCACGTGGCGTCAGTTCAGAAAGGGCTGCGGCAACAGCCTCTCCGCGACGTTCATCTTGCTGAAGACTGACACGTAGCGCGGCAAGCGACTCTTCTTCACCTTCTTGAGGAGCCAAAGTCGAGAGGTCATCAACAGTTGCACGCAGCCACTCTTCCTCGCGCGCAGCAGTATCCATTTCGGAACGTGCTTTTGCGAGGGCGGTGCGAGCATTGGCCCATTGATGAAACGTTGCGGCAGTTCGCGCCAGAAGGTCCCGTTTGACGCCAAATGCATCCAGCAAATTCAGGTGAGTGCTCTGATCGGCGAGACCCATCTGCTCGTGCTGGCCCTGAATTTCCACGAGTTGAGACGCGATACGCCGCAGTAGACTAATTCCAACCGGCTGATCCGAGACATAAGCGCGTGAGCGTCCATCAGGCGTGACGATGCGGCGCAGCACCAGAGGCTCCGAAGCTTCCTCCAGTGCGATTCCCTGTTCACTTAGGAGAGTGAAAACAGGATGCCCGGACGGAACTTCAAAGATGGCAGTCACACTGGCTTGCGCTGCCCCGGAGCGGATCAGTCCAGCATTGGCACGGTCTCCGAGGGCAAGGCCAAGGCTATCGAGCAGGATGGATTTACCAGCACCGGTCTCGCCCGTCAGAACGGTGAGACCTGCGGCCAGGGTCAGATCGAGCTTTTCGATCAGAACG
Organism: Gluconobacter sp. DsW_058; assembly: GCF_002153615.1. Taxonomy (NCBI): domain Bacteria; kingdom Pseudomonadati; phylum Pseudomonadota; class Alphaproteobacteria; order Acetobacterales; family Acetobacteraceae; genus Gluconobacter; species Gluconobacter sp. DsW_058. Next base: position 34,641 of record NZ_JOPH01000006.1, on the reverse strand, counting down.
ACGTCACGGATCGAGAGATGGGTCAGCATGACGGGAATGTTGTGTGTAGTGAGGCGTGTTTCAAACGCCTCACATCAGAATACGCTATGCCAGGCGCGGGAAAAGAATCCACGCGGCTTGCTGGACGTCTTGGTCGGCTGCTTGAACTCACTGGACAGCAGCTTGTTATCCCGCAGATTTGCGTAGGCATAGCGGTACCACTGACTGTCCGGATAGTTGTAGCCCAGTACGGATGCCGTCTGTCTGGCCTGATCCTTGAGACCGAGAGCCAAATAGACTTCCACAAGACGCTCCAGCGCTTCAGCCACGTGGTTCGTGGTCTGGAAATCCTGCACGACACGCTGATAACGCGTCATTGCGGCTTCATAGTTGCGCTGCTGCTGATACCAGCGGCCAACCAGCATTTCCTTGCCTGCAAGATGATCACGGCACAGATCAATCTTCAGCTGGGCGTCACGTGCATAAGCTGTCTGCGGGAAGCGGGTAATAACCTCTTCCAGAGCATCAAGGGCTTCAACCGTTCCCTGCTGGTCACGCTGCACGTCAGCGATTTGCTCATAATAGCAAAGGGCGCGCAGATAGAAGGCATAGGCCGCATCAGGACTGGTCGGGTGTAGCTGGAGATAACGCTCAAGCTGCTGAACCGAAAGCGCATACTCACCTTGCAGGTAGTAGGCATAGCCTTCCATCAGCTCGGCATTTCCGGTGAAACCGGAATACGGATAGTTCTGCTGAAGCAGCTCGAATTCGCCGCCTGCCAGTTCATATCGGCCGGAATGAAGAGCATCGATACCGTAGTTATACAGCGTCTCTGCGTCAGCAGCCTTTGGAATGACCGGCTTCTCATGCTTGTGAGAAAGCAATGAACAGCCTGACAGAAGCAGCAAACCGCTTACGGCCGCAGCCTTCAGAACAAGACCCCGTCCGTTCCAGGACACTTCGAAATGATGCTGAGTGCTGCTTGCCATACCTGCTCTTCCCGTGAAGCCCGTCTTATATCACGGGAATGCGGGGACGAAAGACCCGCCATTTAACCTTAGGCTGCGACGCGTGTGCGACGATGGCCGCGTGCCGAAACGGTAGGGGTCTCTGCTTCAAAACGCCAGTTTTTCTGATCTGAGAAAACGCTGCGCAGAAGCTCGTTATTGATCTTGTGACCAGACTTATGGCCGATAAATCCCGCTTTTAGGCGATGCCCGCAGCAATAGAGATCACCGATAGCATCCAGAAGCTTATGCCGGGCAAATTCCCGCTCGATTTTCAAGCCCGCTGGATTAAGGATGGTCTTGCCATCCACTACAACAGCATTGTCGAGAGACCCGCCGCGGGCGAGGCCGATACTTTGAAGATACTCAATGTCTTTGCGGTTCACAAAAGTACGGCAGAAAGACACTTCCTCCAGAAAACGCGCTGGATCGAGTTGCATGGCATAGCGCTGACACCCAATGGCTTCAGCATCAAAATTTAACGAAATTGCAAGAGAAAGACCGCGTTGAGCCGGGCGTAGCTCGGCAAAAGCACCGTTGTCGCCCTCAACTCTCACGTTTCGAAGAATTTCAATAATTTTTCGGGGCGTATTCAGTGTTTTCTTGCCAGCGCATCGCAAGAGGAAGGCAAAGGCATCCGCCGACCCGTCCAGCACAGGCAGTTCCGGCCCGCTGACCGAAATAAGCGCATTATCGATTTCCATGGCGTTAAGCGCCGCCATCAAATGCTCAATGGTCGCTACACGTAAAGAAGGATCGTCTTTGCACGCGACAACAGTCGAGAGTTTGGTGTCGATAATCCGGTCATAGAGAGCGGGAAACGAAGGAGAGCCGGGGTAATCGCTCCGCTGAAAGCGAATGCCAGTATCCGCTTCGGCTGGAGAAATTTCCAGATCGACATCAAGACCACTGTGAAGGGCGATGCCTCGGCAGGATATGGGAGAATGAAGGGTTGTCTGCAGGTTCTTCAAATCGGGACGCTCAGAGAAAAGAGGCGTCTGCGTGCTGTCAGACGCGCTGGAAAGTAGCGGGCGGACCTTTCGATCTGCTGGAACCGACTTTCCATGATGCGCTGGCGTAACCTGCATGAATCCCCCGACGATTTAGACTGGCTTATAATAAAACCCAGTCATCGCCGGAGTGCCATTCAATGATTGTTGCCGGATATTACCTGACTGCTTTCCTGCGATGCGCAAGGTTTTGCAGGAAAGCAGTTTGCTTATTCAGCGACGGAGATAGGTGGGAATATCGAGCGTGGAATCATCGCTACCGTCAGACGGCGCTTGGTTATGGCGCTGGTCGGTGGGGTTATGATGATCCGTCTGCTGATATGCGTCACGGCTGTTCTGCTCCGTGCGCGTGGCTGCTTGCTGCGGGGCCGGACGGCTCCGGAAAGCGCCTGTCATAAGGCCAAAAATGCTGCGTGGTGCTTCAGGCGCTGGTGCACGTGGCGGCTCGGAAAACAGGCCAGCGCGAGGGGAGCGCGGCGCTGCATCGTCTTGCGGGGCTGCCACGTGCGGCTGCTGAGGGGCCGCATTTGGCGGTGGTGCAACCGGGCTTTCTGCTGCCGGTGGGGGCGATGCAGGCTGCTGTGACGCGTTCGGGTCAAGGTTGAAGTTCGGGCGTGGCGGCCCACCTGCGTAGGTTGATCCTGGCTGAAACGTCTGGGGTGCCTGGCGGCTCTGAGCAGACGTATCGCGTGGACCCGAGGCAGATGGGGCCTGCTGCGGAGGCGACGCAGGAGTTGTTTCTGTGTTGCCCGGATCATTTCTGGACTGGGTGTCGATGCCCGTTGCCACAACGGACACGCGAATACGTCCATTCATGTTTTCATCGATCAGAGCACCAAAAATGATGTTGGCTTCTTCGGCAACTTCTTCACGAATACGATCGGCAGCTGCGTTCACTTCGTAAAGTGTCAGATCTTCACCACCTGTGATGTTGATCAGCAGGCCGCGGGCGCCAGCCATGGACGCATCTTCAAGCAGTGGGTTGGAAATGGCGCGCTCGGCAGCGGCAACGGCGCGATCTTCACCGTCATCTTCAGTGGTGGCTTCGCCGGTGCCCATCATGGCCTTGCCCATCTCTTCCATCACGGCCTTCACGTCCGCAAAGTCGAGATTGATGAGGCCCGGAGAGACCATCAGGTCCGTGATGCCGCGAACACCCATGTTCAGGACATTGTCAGCCATTTTAAAGGCTTCACGGAACGTCGTGTTCTGGTTCGCGGAATTGAACAGGTTCTGGTTCGGAATAACAATCAGGGTGTCGACGTGCTTTTGAAGCTCGGCGATACCGGATTCAGCAGCCAGCGTGCGGCGGCGACCTTCAAAGTTGAAGGGCTTCGACACCACACCAACTGTCAGAACCCCACGTTCACGGGCCATGCGCGCTATAACCGGGGCCGCACCCGTACCTGTACCACCGCCCATACCGGCTGTGATGAAGACCAGATTCGCCCCTTCGAGCTGACGCTCGATTTCCTGTGCAGCTTCTTCAGCAGCTTCGCGGCCGATTTCCGGCTTGGCGCCTGCGCCGAGGCCGCGTGTCAGATGGGGGCCAAGCTGGACGCGGCGTTCAGCCTTGGAGTGGGCGAGCTGCTGCGCATCCGTGTTGGCAACAACGAACTCGACGCCCTTGAGCTCCGAATCGATCATGTTGTTGACGGCATTCGTGCCACCACCACCAACACCGACGACGGTAATGCGCGGGGCCAGTTCAACGTGAGAGTTCGGGGTCGGGGTAAGGTTCAAAGTCATGATCAGGTCCGGAACTGCGAGGAAGCAACGGAAAAAAGGGCGTTATTTTCTGTGTAGCTCATCCACGGTCGCGGATGAACCCCACGAGACGTTTCAGAAGGCTGCCAGATCGAGGTTCCGGGGTTGAAATGTCCCCAAAGTCCCGATCTGCGCCCGCTGCCCAGGCCAGAAGCCCCGCAGCGGTGGAAAAACCGGCCGAAGCTGCAGCAGTCTCCGGCAGGCCATGAACGTTCAGCGGTTTGCCCATGCGAACAGGCCGGGCAAGAATGCGTGTTGCGACAGGCACAATGCCTTCCATCAGGGAGGCCCCGCCTGTCAGAACGACACGCCCGTTGGCGAGACGCCCCAGACCTGCATTGTCCAGAGCATGGCGCACAAGTTCAAGTGTCTCTTCAACGCGAGGCTGAATAACGGAGATCACTTTCGAGCGCGGAATACGGGCCAAACGGTCCCGGCCTTCCCCAATGAGGGGCACGGACAGGATTTCTCGTTGATCGTCGGATCCAAGCTGTGCCGCACCATACATGGTTTTCAGGCGCTCTGCAGTTTCCAGAGATGTCGAAAGAACGCCCGCAATATCACGGGTAACATGGAGGCCGCCGACAGGAATTTGTGCCGTATGGATCAGTCGCCCTTCACAGAAAACTGCGAGAGAGGTGGTTCCGCCTCCCATTTCCACGACGGTAACGCCTAAATCACGTTCTTCGTCAGCCAGCACGGCAACGCCAGAGGCAAAGGGGCTGGAAACCAGCCCGTCAAGTTTGAGCTCTGAATGCTGGAGAACGGTATCCAGTGTGCGGAGAGCACTGGAGTTCATGTCAACAACATGCAGTTTCGTCGCCAGCTGTTCACACTGATGACCACGTGGATCAGCAATACCAGGCATGGAGTCAACGACATACCCGATGGGAAGGGTATGGATGACGTCCCGACCTTCTGACCATGCCCGGGCCTGACCGTCCGTGATCAGGCGCTGAACATCTCCATCCGTGACTTCACGGCCACCGATGGGCATATGGGCATCGATCAGTCGGCTTCGGGGATGACCGCAGGACAGATTGACGACCAGTGAGTCCATGCGTCGCTCTGCGGCTTCCTCTGCTTGGCCAACGGTGGCGCGAATAGCAGCTTCGGCTTCACGAATATCAACGATCGATCCAGATCGAATTCCGTGGGAGCGGCGCCAGCCATAACCCAGAACCTGAATGGAACCATCCGGCTCACCCTTGCCAATGAGGCAGGTCATTTTCGTCGTGCCGATATCCAGCGCACCGAAAACGCCATTGCGCCAGACACGAGGCTTGGATGTCTCTTCTGGAGGCAGCGGCAGGATTTCACGTGATGCGCGGTTCAGCGCAACTTCGCGTTCGCCACCCACAGGGATCAGGGACCGGCCCCGCAGACCACCCCGGCGGCGAAAGGCCGGAAGATCGGACGTTGGTGTAAGATCGGTCATGGCTGCTGTGTCGTCTGGCTGCTGTCAGAAGGAGGGGCGGGTGTGTCTGTTTTGGGTGCGTCAGGAGGAGGTGTGGGCGCAGGTGTCTGATGAATGACCATGCGATCTGGAAGGCGCATGTCAATCGAGACGACAGGACGATCCAGCAGGTTCATGCTTGTCTGGTATTGCGCGAGACGTGCAAATGCTGCGGCCTCTTCGCCTTCGGGGAGCATGACAGTTGTCCCGTCTTTCAGGGTCACATTCCAGCGCCTGTTTCCCACACGAATGAGAGCAGCCACACGGGATTTGACATCCGGCTGTTTGGCTAAAGCGTCAATGACGACGGACGCGGCAGTATTGGCACCATCGCCAACGACTAGCGGTAGCTGAAGGAATGCCTGAGCATTCTTGCCTGTCATGCCCTGATCAGGAACTTCCTCGCCGGCCTGATTAATGAGCGAGAAATGCCCATGCGTTTGCCAGACGGCGATGGGTGTACGTTCGGTCAGGTTAATGATGATTGTATCCGGCATCCGCCGCTCGACGGTCGCATGATCCACGAAGGGAAGTTCATCAATGCGCTGGCGTGCGGCTTCAACAGAAAAACCGAAAATTGGGTGGCCAGTACTTGTTCCCAGGGCTTCGTAAATTGACGCCTCGCTGGTCATGCCACGACCATTGATGATGACGTGCCGAATAGGCAGTGGCTCCATAGCCACAAGTTTGGCTCTTAGCGGAGCAAAACGCTCCTCCGACGCTGCGTCATACAGGAGGCGCGCTCCTACTCCTCCCAGTCCGACCACGACAAGGAATACGATTCCGGGACGAATCAGTTTCCGTTGACGGCGCAGGAACAGTTTCGTCCGTGACGGCCGGTCCTCGTAAGGCGGCATCGGCGCCGGGCGGAAAGCCGGGTCACGTCGGAAAGCCGGGTCACGTCGGAAATCGGGTTCCTGAGGGCGGGAGTCCCTGCGCATCAGCGGGTCAGTGCCTCCTGAACCAGCCAGTCACAAAGATCCGGGTAGGAGATGCCGCAATATGCAGCTTGTTCCGGCAGCAGTGAGGTCGGGGTCATGCCGGGCTGCGTGTTAACCTCGAGAACGATCAGAGTGTCTGTCTCGTCGTCGTAGCGGAAATCCGTTCTGCTGGCGCCAGAACATCCCAAAATCTGATGAGCACGCAGAGCATAATCCAGTGCACGCTCGGTCACGCTATCTGGCAGCTCTGCCGGGACAACGTGCCTGGAGCCACCAGCTTTGTACTTTGCTTCGAAATCGTAGAATGCAGCCGTTTCGGCAGGCAGAATGTCGGTTACCGCCAGAGCACGATCACCCATGACGCCCGCAGTCAGCTCACGGCCAGGAACGAATGTTTCAACAAGAGCTTCTTTGCCGAAGCGCCAATTTTTTGCAATTTCGGCACGACGGTTGTCACCTTGGCGGATGATTTCAACGCCGACCGACGATCCTTCCGCAACGGGCTTCACAACATACGGCACGGGCAGTGGGTCTGCTTCCGCCAGTTCTTCAGGCGTGATGACACGGCCTTCTGCAATGGGAAGCCCCGCAGCCGCGAGCAGCATGCGGGTTGCTCCCTTGTCCATTGCGACAGCAGAGGCGCGGATGCCGGAGTGTGTGTACGGAAGTCCCATCCATTCCAGCACCCCCTGAATGGCTCCATCTTCGCCTTTGGGGCCGTGCAATGCATTGAAGACGACGTCAGGGGCGGCGACTCTCAGAGCCTGAATGGTGACGGCAATATCGGCGCCGACATCGACTGGCGTTACCTCATGCCCTTTCTCGCGCAGGGCGGAGATGGCTGCATTGCCACTGACAAGGCTGACAGGTCGCTCGCTGGACGTACCGCCATATAAAACTGCGACCTTCATACTGTCTTCTCTCCTACGTCACGACGACCAATGCGTCTGATCTCCCAGTGCAGGTCAATTCCGCTGTGGTCCAGAACTTTCTTGCGAACAGTTTCCCCAAGCGTTTCAAGCTGTTCGCTATTGGCTGCCCCAATGTTCAGCAGGAAGTTGCAATGCTTCTCACTGACCTGAGCGCCACCCAGCGTCAGGCCACGGCAACCTGCTTCATCAATCAGCGCCCAGGCTTTGTGACCGTCTGGGTTACGAAACGTTGAGCCACCAGTGCGGGCACGAACAGGCTGGGATGCTTCGCGAGAGGCACGAATTTCTGCAAGGCGTTCCCGAATGGCATCTGGCGCGTCCGGTGTGCCCCGCAGTCTGGCCCGAATGACAATAGCGCCTTCCGGTAAGTCCGAATGACGGTACGCAAAGCCCAGTTCTTCACAGGTGAGGCGACGCAACTCGCCGTCTGACGTGAGAATATCCGCCCAATCGAGAACGGCATTGATGTCCGAACCATAAGCGCCAGCATTCATGCGTACAGCGCCGCCGATGGACCCGGGAATGCCGACAAGAAATTCCAGTCCAGCCAGTCCTGCTGCTGCACTGTGCTCGGCCACCGTAACATCCAGAGCTGCGGCGCCCACTACCAGGCCGTCAGTCTGGACTTCAATGTCCGAGAAACCACGGGCCAGCCGGACCACCACGCCTTCAATGCCACCATCGCGGATGATGACATTTGAACATGCGCCCAGAACTGTCAGGGGCATGTCGACGGGGCGGTTCCGCAGCAGGTCAGCCAGATCATCGGCGTCTTCTGGCACGAACAACCAGTCAGCGGGGCCGCCAGTGCGGAACCAGGCGCGGGCTCCCAGCGGTGCATTGGCCGTCAGACGTCCGCGAAGGCCCTGAACTGGAAAGTTGTCGCTCATACAGCGCTTTCCGGCGCCGGGCTCTTGGTGTTCAGAGCTTCCAGTTCTTGCGGAAGGGTCTGAGCCCACTGGGTGATTGTTCCGGCACCGAGGCAGACCACATAGTCGCCGGGCTTTGCGATCGCATTCACCATTTCAGGAAGAAGTTCAGGTGAGGGCAATGGCACGACAGAGCGATGTCCACGATCCCGCAGGCCTTCGACCAGAGCATCACGATCTGCGCCTTCAATCGGGCTTTCACCAGCCGCATACACGTCAGCCACGATAACGGTGTCAGCGTCGTTCATGCAGGTGCAGAATTCGCCGAACAGGCCTTTCAGGCGGGAATAACGATGCGGCTGCACCACGGCGATGACGTTCTTTGCGCCTGCCTGACGTGCAGCTTTCAGGACAGCCGCAATCTCGACCGGATGGTGACCATAATCATCAATGATCGACACGCCATTGAATTCACCCGTCCGCGTGAAACGACGCTTTACGCCCTTGAAGGACGCAAGGCCGGAGGCGATGACGGAATCACTGATTTCCATTTCCAGCGCCACCGCGATGGCTGCCAGAGAGTTCAGAACGTTATGATGGCCCAGCATTGGCAGGCGGAACGGACCGGCGCGACGCGTCCGGTTGCGGGCGCGGTTTGTGACCACAACCTCGAATGTTGCGCCACGCTTGTCCATCACGACCTTCTCAGCGCGAACATCGGCTTGCGGGCTGAAACCGTAAGTGATGATGCGGTGATCGGACAGGCGCGGGATCATCTGCTGAACCTGCGGGTGATCTACGCACAACACCGCAAAGCCATAGAACGGAATGTTGGAGACGAACTGGTCATAGCCCGCCTGCATGGCTTCTTCCGTACCCCAGTGATCCAGATGCTCGGGGTCCATGTTCGTGATGACCGCAATGACAGCTGGAAGGCGGAGGAATGATCCGTCGCTTTCGTCGGCCTCAACAACCATCCAGTCACCGGAGCCCATACGGGTGTTGGTGCCGTATGCCTCGATGATGCCGCCATTGATGACGGTCGGGTCCAGCTTCGCATGCTCCAGAACACACGCCACGAGGCTTGTCGTCGTGGTCTTACCGTGTGTGCCGCCAATCGCGACAGACCAGCGCAGACGCATCAGTTCTGCCAGCATTTCCGCACGACGAACGACCGGGATCAGCTTTGCCCGCGCCGCAACAACCTCAGGGTTGTCTTTCTTGACGGCTGTAGAGGTCACGACAACCTGGGCGTCACCCAGATTGGAGGCATCATGTCCGATGTGGATCTGGATGCCAGCGTGTCGCAGACGCTGAACATTCGAGCTTTCCGCAATATCTGAACCCTGAACCCGGTAGCCCAGCATGTGCAGGACTTCTGCAATGCCGGACATTCCGATACCGCCGATACCGACGAAATGAATGGTTCCGATGTTCAGGGGCAGGGCGCGCATGGGGCAGGTACTCTTGAGGTAATAGGGTAAAAAAGATGATCAGGACCGAAGGCCAGCTTCGATCAGGTCTGCTACCTTTGCGGCAGCATGAGGGCGAGCAAACTGACGTGCAGCTTCGGCCGCAGCGGACAGACGCTCAGGATGGGTAATCAGGTCAGCGACAAGAGCTGTGAGAGCCGCAGATGTGAAATCCGGCTGACGAACCATCCAGGCCGCTCCAGCATCCTGTAACGCTTTTCCATTCGCGCCCTGTTCGTCAGAGGCGGCGATGGGTAAGGGCACTAGAATGGACGGAAGCCCGGCCATCGCCAGTTCCGCGACAGAAGATCCGCCTGCGCGACCAATAACCAGGTGTGCTGATTTCAGTCGCTCGGGAACGTCGTTGAAAAAAGGTTCAACCTCAACCGCAATACCAGCATCTTCATAGATGGCACGAACGCGATCGGTGTCTTCGGCACGAACCTGTTGCGTGACATGCAGCCGTGTGCGGAAGCCAACCGGCAGAGCAGCCAGAGCCTGTGGCACAACATCTGAAAATACGCGGGCACCGAGAGAGCCCCCCCAGACCAGGAGCCGAACAGTCTCTGTCGGTGCGGTATAGGGGTGCCCGAACAGGGCTTCGATCCCGGCCCGAACAGGCATGCCCGTCAAAGTGATGCGGGCGCCCTGCGGGAGGCGCGCAACGCTGTCATAAGACGTAGCGATGAGCGGAGAAAAGCGCGACAGAAAGGCATTTGCCTGCCCGAGAACCGCGTTTCCTTCGTGAATAACCATTTCCGGACGCTGCGATTTTGGCAACATGCGAGAGGCCAGAAGCGGCGGAATGGACGGATATCCACCAAAACCCACAACAGCGGCCGCATCGAGTGTTTTAAGAACCCGGCGTGCTTCGAGCATGCCCCGGAAAAGTGCGGTGATACCACGCACTTTCCCCCCAAGGCCTTTGCCAGCCACGCCAGCACCGTCCAGCACGTACTGCGGCCGATCCTTGAACAGGCCGGTCTCGCGCCTTCCATGTCTGGCGTCCGTCATGAGAACAAGGTCATGCCCACGTTCTGCCAGGACGGTTGCAACAGCTTCAGCCGGAAAAAAATGCCCTCCGGTTCCACCGGCAGCAACGACAATCGGACGTTTCATGGGGTGTTTCTCTCAAGAAGGGAACCGGGGGTGTAAGGGGTGGCGACGCGCTGGGCAATTTTGCCCGGGCCAACGTGATGGCGCGTCAGGGCAAGGACCATTCCCATGGTCAGAGCAATGGACATGGCCGAACTTCCACCATACGAAATGAATGGCAGCGTCATGCCCTTTGTTGGGATGAGGTGAAGTGTTGACCCCATGTTGACGAACGCCTGTAGCCCGAACCCTGTCACCAGGCCTGCCGCAGAGACAATCACAAAAGGATCTTCTTCCCGCATAAGCTTCAGCAGGGTGCGAAGAACGATAATACCGAACACGGTGATAATGCCGAAGCAGAGCAACAGGCCGTACTCTTCGCCAGCAACGGCGAAAACAAAGTCGGCATGAGCATCAGGCAGCAGATCCTTGACGCGCCCTTCGCCCGGACCACGCCCAAGAAGACCACCGTTCCCGAAAGCACGAAGCGCCGTGTCGATCTGATAGTGATCGCCAACGTCTGGATGCAGGAACCGCTCAACACGGGAGCGCACATGTGGGAACATGACGAACGCCATGCCGAATGCACCAATCATGCCTGCAACACAAAGCCCAACCCAATACAGACGCAGTCCGTCGACGAAGAGCTGCGTCATGAAAACCATGGTGATGACGGACAACATTCCAATGTCCGGCTGGGACTTGAGGAGCGCCAGAATGACGCCAAAGCATGCGAATGCGATCAGCATTCCGGGGAACGCTATGTTCCCCCGCAAAACGACCGTCCGGCGTGCGGAGAGCAGCCAGCCCGTCATGACGGCAAAGCAGGGTTTGAGAAATTCTGAAGGCTGCACGGACATCATGGGCAGGGCGATCCAGCGGCGCGCGCCTTTGATCTCCATCCCGTGCACCAGTGTCATGGCTGTGGCGGCGAGGGCAAGAATACCCCCGATAAAGGCCAGCTTTTTGACGCCCGCTCGCGAAAGATAAGACACACCAAGCACGATCGCCCCAGCCAGTGCCAGGAAGATCACCTGCTTGAGGATGAACATGTTGCGGGACGCGCCAATTCTCGAAGCCACGGCAGGGCTGGCCGCGAGCATCAGCACGTAACCCAGGCCGATCAGAATTCCGACACAGGCGAGCGTGACCCGGTCGGTATTGCGCCACCAGCGGGCGATTGCCGATGAATCGACACGGGAGGAGCCCGCCATGACCGTCAACCTTCCTGTTCTGCTTTGAGCATTTCGCCCGAATGGTCTGATTTCACAATATTATCGCAAATCTGGAGAAAGTGTGACCCACGATCCTCAAAACTGCGAAACTGATCAAAACTTGCACAGGCCGGAGACAGAAGAACGGTTCTGACCCCATCCGTAACGGCTGCGTCAAACGCTGCGGGAACTGCGCGATCAAGCGTGTCACACATCGTGTAAGGAACGCCATTGGCTTGAAGCGTTGCAGCAAGAACAGAGGCATCTCGGCCAATGAGGAACGCGTGGGCAATGCGGTCAAACCACGGGACAAGCATTTCGATGCCTCCCGCCTTAGCCGTTCCCCCCGCAATCCACATCACACGGTCGTAGGACCCAAGCGCCTTGGACGCAGCTTCGGCATTAGTTGCTTTGCTATCGTTGATGAACGCCACACCATCCCGCTCGGCTACCTTTTGCAGCCGATGTTCCAGACCGGGAAATGAGGCCAATCCGTCATGAATAGCCGCGTCGCTCAAACCAAGATGCTTTGCCATCGCCCAAGCCGCGGCGACGTTCTGACGGTTGTGCCGTCCGGGGAGTGCCGGGCCGTCGAAGGATGGAACCGCATCCGGGGCCAGCATCGTGACGGGAATTCCTCGTGCCGCAATTTTCTCGGCGATCGTCAGGCACCATGGATCGTCTTCGCCGATCGCGGCCAGATCTTCAGACGTCATGTTGTCGAAGACATGCGCTTTCGCTGCCGCATAGCCATCCATGTCTCCATGACGATCAAGATGGTCCGGTGTAATGTTCAGCAGGCAGGCAGTCGCAGCGTGGAACTGATCCAGACGTTCCAGCATGTATGACGACATCTCAATAACGTAAACGCCGGTATCAGCCAGAAGAGGCAGTGCCAGAGACGCAGTGCCCAGATTGCCGCCCGCGACACAGGGAATCCCGGCGGATTGCAGGAGATGCGCCAGCAGGGCTGTTGTTGTGGATTTTCCGTTAGTGCCGGTTATGGCTGCAAAATGCGCTTTGGACCCGGCTTTGCGAACATTGCGATAAAGCAGTTCTGCATCTGACAGGATCTGCACATTCTGAGCGCGAGCCAGTTCGGCCACGGGATGCGGCTTAGGCAGAATATGCGGAATACCAGGAGACAGGACGAGCGCTGTCATGCAGGAAAGGTCTGTCAGTGGCGCAAGTGTCAGTCGCTCATGAGGGGGGAGAGACGGGGCATTATCATCCCATGCCTGAACCTCGGCACCCATGTTCAGCAACGCGTTGACTACGGCCGCACCGTTACGACCAAGGCCGCAAACCGCATAGCGCTCGCCTGCGAGAAGATCTGTCGGAAAGCCTGTCATCTCAATTTCAGCGTGGCCAGACCACACAGCCCCAGAACGATGGAGACAATCCAGAATCGTACGACGATCTTCGGTTCCTGCCAGCCCTTCTTTTCAAAGTGATGGTGCAACGGTGCCATGAGGAACACGCGCCGACCTGTACGCTTGAACCAGAAAATCTGGATCACGACGGAGAGTGTTTCTGCGACGAACACACCGCCAACAATGCACAGAACAAGCTCATGCTTGACGGCAACAGCAACGGCACCGAGTGCGCCGCCGAGGGACAGGGAGCCTGTATCACCCATGAAAACGGCAGCCGGTGGAGCATTGAACCACAGGAAGCCAAGCCCCGCTCCAATCAGTGCGGCGCAGAACACAGCCAGTTCTCCGGTGCCCGGAACAGGATGAAGCTGGAGGTAATCAGCAAAAACATGATTGCCGACGAGATAGGCAATCAGCGCAAAGACGAGCGCTGCAATTACGACAGGAACAATGGCTAGCCCATCCAGGCCGTCGGTGAAGTTCACGGCATTGCCGAAGCCCGTGATCGTAATCATTGCAAAAAGTGGGAAGGCATAACCGAGCGGCAGGAGGATATCCTTCACGAAGGGGAATGCGACGGCATTACGGAGTTCTGGTGGCGTCAGATGCTGGAGCCAGATGCCTGCGATGAGAGAGGCTGCAAACTCACATCCCAGTCGTACACGCTTGGACACACCTTTCGTATTCCGGCGGGAGAGCTTCAGATAGTCGTCTGCAAAGCCAACGGCACCGAATGCGGCAGTTGTGAGCATAACGGCCCAGACGAAACCGTTTGTCAGGTCTGCCCACAACAGCGTCGCGGAGAACAGCGCGATCAGGATCAGCATCCCGCCCATCGTTGGCGTGCCAGCCTTTTCCAGAATATGCCGTTCCGGACCAAGCGTGCGGATAGGTTGCCCTTCACGCTGGATCCGTTTGAGCTGTGCAATGAAAGGGTTGCCAAGCGCCAGCGAGATCACCAGCGCCGTCAGGCACGCACAACCCGAGCGGAACGTCAGATAATGGAAGAGGTTGAAGAACCCGCCATGCGATGAGGCATGAGAGGCGACGAGATTGAACAGCATTAGGCAGAGACCGGGTTGGAAGCGTTATCGAGGGCCGCAATGACATCGCGCATCCGGCTGCCCAAACTGCCTTTGACAAGCAGAAGGTCACCGGGGCGAAGAGCATCACACAGAAGGGGAGCGAGGGAAGACGCGTCCGGGGCGTAACCACCCCGCACGGTTTCGGGAAGAGCTTCGTAAAGCGCGTGCATGTGGGTGCCACAGCAGAAAGCCAGTGCATCTGCTGCAATTACGGCATCCGCCAGAGAACGATGTTCTGCCTCTGCGAATTCGCCAAGTTCACGGATGTCTCCCAGAGCGACCACGCGCCGTTTGGCGGGAAGAAGCGAGAGAGTCTCTAGCGCCGAACGAATGCTGGTCGTGGAGGCATTGTAGCTTTCATCAAGCAACTGCACGCCGTTCAGCACAGTACGTATCTGTCCGCGGCCTGCTCCTGGAACAAACCCGGTCAACGCTTTAGCCGCATTCGGCACATTTTCGCCAAGGGCTGCGACAGCTCCGAGAGCCAGCGCGGCGTTTCGCGCCAGATGTCGGCCGGGAGCTGTTAATCTGACGGACACGCTCGGCGCATTAGGGAATGTCAGGGTAAAAGTGCTGCCTTCCGCGGTGCAGACCAGGTTTTCTAACCGGACTTGGGCGGCAGCAGAAAAGCCACTTGACCAAAGAGATGCATGGTCAGGGAGAGCTGCCTGAAACAGGTCTTGCCCCACAGCATCGTCCGGAGCAATAGCCGTCCCATGTGGTGCTAATGCGCTGAAGAGCTGGGATTTTTCACGCGCGATTTCTTCCACGCTTCCCATGTGGCCCAGATGTGCTGTTCCGATGGTGGTAATGATCCCAACGTCCGGACGAACCTGCGCAGCCAAGGGAGCAATTTCCCCCACATGGTTCATGCCAATCTCACTCACGCAAAAACGTGCATCGCGGGGGAGGCGCGCTAAGGTGAGAGGGACGCCCCAGTGATTATTGTAGGAGGCAATGGCAGCATGTGTCGGCCCGAGCGCAGAAAGTGCGGTGCGGAGCATGTCTTTCGTCGTGGTCTTGCCGACACTGCCAGTAATCGCAACGACTTTCCCGTCGAACCGCGCGCGTGCGAAGCGTCCCAGTGCTTCCAGACCCGCCATCGTATCGGCAACGATCAGAAGGCGTGGATCCGTCAGGCCTCTGGTGTCATGCACCATTACACACGCGGCCCCGGCATTGAGGGCCTGCGCGATGTGTGCGTGGCCATCACTGGCATCGCCTTTAAGTGCGATGAAAAGGTCGCCGGATTTCAGTGTCCGCGTATCAATGGAAATTCCGGTGACGGAAACGTCGGCTTCAAGGCGGCCATTTGTCGCATCACGAAGCTCTTCGGATGTCCAGAGAACGCTCATGCTGCACCTGCGAGTTCACGGATAACGCTGCGGTCATCGAACGGAAGAACGGTTTGACCAACAATCTGTCCCTGCTCATGACCCTTGCCTGCAACAACCAGAATGTCACCTGGCTGAAGCGCGTCCAACCCTGCGGCGATTGCGGACCTCCGGTCCCCGATTTCATGTGCTTCCGGGCAGGCCGCATGGATGGCGGAACGAATACTCTGCGGATCTTCCGTGCGCGGGTTATCGTCTGTGACAATCGCCAGGTCCGCCATGCGCGCTGCAACTTCGCCCATCAGTGGGCGCTTGCCACGATCGCGATCTCCGCCCGCACCAAACACGACGACCAGCCGTCCCTGAGTGTGTGGACGGAGGCTGGCGAGAACGCGTTCCAGTGCATCCGGCGTGTGGGCATAATCGACGTAGGCGGCTGCTCCATTGGAGAGCTCAGCTGCGCGCTCACATCGTCCGCGGACACCGGTCAATTGCGGCAGGTATTCCACAATGCTTCGTGCTTCGCTTTCATCCTGCCAGCACATCGCGGCTGCCAGCATGGCATTATCAGCCTGGAACAGGCCAGGTAATGCCAAAGTCATTTCCGGAAGCTCTTCTCCATAGAGGGAGAGCCGAACGATCTGACCGGTAGGTGTGGGCGTGGTTTCAAGGAGGCGTAGGGCCGTGCCCGTCTTGCCCACTGTACGGAGTGTCATACCGCGCTGGGCTGCTAATGCCTTCAGGGCGTTGAATGTCTCCGGATCCATATCCGCATTGACCGCAGCGATGCCACCTGCCGGCAAAAGATCTTCAAAGAGACGCAGCTTGGCTTCACGATAAGCTGAGATGGTGCCGTGGTAATCCAGATGGTCGCGCGTCAGGTTTGAGAAGCCCGCTGCGTTCAGTGTCACGCCATCGAGGCGATGCTGTTCCAGTCCGTGTGAGGATGCTTCAAGCGCAACATGATCCACACCATACTGTGCCAGAGAGGCAAGCGTTTTAGCCAAAGACACGGGATCGGGCGTTGTGAGCGACGGTGGGGGCGGGACGTCAACGTTAGCGATCAGTCCAAGCGTTCCAAGGCTGGCGGCCTTGAAGCCTTGAAGCGTCCAAATCTGGCGGAGAAACTCTGCGGTGCTGCTTTTGCCGTTTGTTCCCGTGACCGCGGCGATATAGGTCGGCTGCGGACCAGCAAGAGTTACAGCAGTCAACGCGAGCAGGCGCTTGGCATCAGGGGTGAGCAGAACAGGAATATCGGCTTGCGCCGGATGATCAGCAATAACGGCAGCCGCACCATTCGCGACCGCTTGTGGGATGAAAGCTGCTCCGTCCTGTTTTGCGCCACGGAGAGCGAAAAACAGAGTGCCCGGCCGGACCTGTCTGCTGTCTGCTGTGACCGCGCAGATTTCAGGGTCAACGGAAGGCGACAGAACGGAACCATTCTGCCGGAGGAGTTCAGAGAGACGCATGGGCAGGCTCAGTGCTGTGTCTTGGGAGTGTGCGCCTGATTGCGCGGATCCCCAGGGTCGTTACCAGGGCCAAGGGCACGATAGCCCGCTGGCACGGACGGATTCATGGGGATGGCGAGAGATGCATCAATGGCGTCCTTGTTGGTCGTATCCGGGAACTGGTTCAGGATAGGTCCAACACGGGAAATGATTTTCTTGACGGTCGGCGCTGCGTTCCATGCGGCAGTGGTCCAGCCATGTGTGGCCGCAGTGCCCTGTGGGCTATCGAGCATGACATACACCGCGTAATGCGGGTTGTTCATCGGGAAAACACTGGTGAAGGCCGAAACGTTGACGTGTTTCAGGTATCCACCATGAGCACCGATCTTTTCAGCCGTGCCTGTTTTACCACCCACGTAATAGCCCGGAACTTCAGCCGATTTGCCGCTTCCCAGGGTAACGTCAAGACGCAGCAGTTTGCGCAGCAGGGCAGACGTCTTCTCTGACAGAACCCGCGTTCCGACAGGTGTCTGTGCGCCAATGTCATCGCCGCTATCTGCCTCGTCGGGCTTGTAAACAACAGGGCGCACCTTGGCATCAGGTGTCTGGCTTTCGTCCTGCTGATCCCGGGCCACCAGTGTGGGCTTCAAAAGAATGCCGCCATTCACGGTGGCCGCCGTGCCGCGGACAATGGCCAGCGGAGGCTCAGCCACACCATGGCCGAAGCCGACAGTCATGACAGTGGAGAGGCCCCAGTTTTTCGATGCGGGTACAAGGGGGCGTCCCGCTTCCGGAATCTCTACCGGGACGCGGTTGAAGAAGCCCATGCTCCGCAGCCAGTCCTGCTGACGCTGGGCGCCGACATCCAGCGCAATATGAGCCGCAGCCGGATTGGATGAATAGGCCAGCACACCCGGCAGAGACAGCCATGGCGCAAAGTGATCAGTCTTCATGTCGCGGATGGTGAAGCGGCCGACACGAATGGGAATGGTCGAAAACCGATCCCAGATATGAACCACACCAAGCTGAAGACCCATTGCGGCTGTCTGGAGCTTGAATGTCGAGCCAGGCTCGTACATGCCTGTCACGGCACGGTTGAAGCGTGCATCGTTTGGTGCGTGGTTGAAATCATTGGCGTCATAGTCAGGGAGGCTGACCATGGCCAGAATTTCGCCCGTCCGAACATCCATGACAATGGCCGAAGCACCAATAGCCGAGAACTCGTCCTTGGCTGCCATCAGTTCATCATGCGCGACAGCCTGAACGCGAACGTCCAGAGACAAACGTAGAGGCGTGCGATCTGAATTCAGGCGCTGATCAAAAAAGCGTTCCACGCCAGCAATGCCATGATCATCAATATCCACGCTGCCCATGATCTGAGCGGCAGTCCGGCCAAGCGGGTAATGACGGCGCTCACCGGCTTCAAAATAAATACCGGGAATACCAAGATTATTGATCGCGATTTCCTGCACAGGGGAAATATCACGAGCGATGTAAACGAACTGCTTCTTCAGTGAGAGACGACGAACGGTTTCGGCTTCATCCAGCTTGGGCAGAACGGTTTTAAGCTTCTTTGTCGCATCCTCTGGATCAATCAGTTCCATTGGATTTGCATAAACCTGCGCGACGGGGAGAGACAGCGCCAGGGCCTGCCCATTACGATCGGTAATGGTGGCCCGTTTGACTGTAGGCAGGACGAAATCGCCTGCCATTTCACCGCGTGGATCGCTTTTCGGAATTTCTGGAACCTGAGGTGCGATCTGGCGCTTCTCGGGCTCCATAGGCATCAGCACCGTTGCGAACGTGGCTTTGAGGGCAACTGCGCCATAAATGGCCAGAAAACCCATGCCAACGCCCAGAAGGCGACTATGCATCTGATCCAGATTAAGACGGCGGGAAGGCGTTCGCACTGCCGTCTGTGAGTCGCGCCGCTCTGCCCGTTTGCCCGGGCGCGCTGCGCGACGCGAACCTGATGGGGGTGGCACGTCCTGGGGCATCGTGCGGCGTTGCGTCCTGTCTAAGGTGCTCGCCCGAAGCTATCCGGAAAATACTGAACGAGCAGTTAATAAAGAAGAGAGGGTCTCAGTTAGCCAACGGAACTGGCGGGGGCAATGCGTCTTCGTCATTTCCCAGCGCAGAGCTGGCATGATGGTGCGGGCGTGGGCGTTCTTCAGCAACGCGGGTCAAGGACGCCTCACGAACCTGATGGACGGGTTGCGTATGCCACGCCGCAGCGACCAGCGGTGTCGGGCGTGCGCCGTGATAGCTCACAAGGCGGACGGTCGGGGTTACGTCCGAACGGGTTGTCGCACTGACATGCGGCGTCACAGGACGAGCAGAGGCCAGATCCATGTCTGAGGAATGGACAATCCGGTCAGCATGAGGGTGTGCAACATGCGTCGTGACGGCACGGGCTGTCATGACATGAGGTGTGGGAGCTGCAGGCGTGACTGCAGCAATAACCGGAGCATGCTGAACAGGCGCAACTGGGTGAACAACCGGAGGAGCCGGCAGCGGAAGATGTGCCTCGGTCGCCGCACGGTTGACGACTTCATGCAGGCTTTCGCGCGGATCTGTTGGAACCGGACGCGAGCCCGGGTTTGGAAGGCGTGCTTCAAGACTGGCCATGCGGATGAACTGATCCGGGGCCATAGGGTGAAGGTCGGGAAGAAAGCGCGATGCCAGGGTGTTCAGGCGATCCGGCTGGTTCAACAGGGCCCATTCCGTGCGCATCATGGCTGTCTGCGCGCGGACTTTCTGCGTCTCCTGGACCACCTTGGTGATCTTCTGGTCGAGGACCGTCGTCTCATGCTTCTTGGTGTAGAGAAACAGGCCAGACCCTGCGGCGAGAACAGCGCAGGCGATGGTGAAGGGCCGGATCATGCTCGGTTTCCTGAGGCGGGCGGTTGTGGGGCGGAATTACGAACCAGAGCGCGCAACCGGGCGCTGCGTGCTCTGGGGTTATCCCGCGCTTCCTCTTCCGTGGCAGGCAGGGGGCGGGAATACAGGAGAGAAAAAGCCGAAGGCTCTTTCCGGACAGGCGCCGGGTCATAGCGGGACGGATTGGCAGTACGACCTGCCAGTTCCGCCATGGCGCGCTTGGCCAGACGATCTTCAAGGGAATGGAAGGTCACAACAACGAACACGCCACCTGGAGCCAGAAGGCGAGGGGCTGCCTCCAGCGCGCGTTCCAGTTCGCCCAACTCGTCATTCACAGCAATCCGGAGGCCTTGGAAGCTGCGTGTGGCGGGATCGATCTTGGAACGGTCTTTGGGGACGCAGGACCGAACGATGTGGGCGAGACGGCCTGTAGTCGTAATAGGTTCTTCCGCGCGGGCTGCCACAATGGCGCGTGCGATGCGACGGGACAGCTTCTCTTCGCCATAACGATAAAGAACATCCGCCAGATCACCTTCCTTCATGGAATTTACCAGATCGGCAGCAGAGGGGCCTTCGCCCCCCATGCGCATATCGAGCGGGCCATCATTACGGAAAGAAAAGCCGCGTTCAGCCTGATCAATCTGGAAGGAAGAAACACCGAGATCCAGAACGATGCCGTCAAACGGTCCGTCCTGGCCCACAAGCGCTTCCATGTCCCCGAATGTTCCCTGATGCATGAACAGTCGACCATTGGCCTGCTCGGCCATGGCTTCACCACGGGCAATCGCAGTCGGGTCACGGTCAATGCCGTGTAGGGTGCAATCTGCGCTGTTGAGTATAGCGCGTGCGTAACCGCCGCCACCAAATGTCCCATCCAGATACCGGCCGCCTTCACGCGGGGAAAGTGCTTCGAGCACCTCCTTCAGCATGACGGGAACATGTCCTTGATGGACGAGCGTGATTGCGTTCATGCCGCATCTCCGGTGGCCGGTTTGCGGCTGCTGGTAAGTTCTTTTGCCCGTGCGCGGGCCTGGTGACGACGTTCTGCTGCTGCTGTCGGATTCCAGATCTGGAAAACGCGACCCAGTCCCATGAAGGACACTTCGTCGTTTAACGATGCATGGGCGCGCAGAACATCGGGAAGAATGATCCGGCCTTCCTTGTCGCTGTCGAGCGGATACGCATCTGCGTAAAGGCTGGCAGCTAGATCTTCGTGGTCTTCAGAGAACGGATCGTATTCGTCCAGAGGCTGCGCCAGAGAAGCGAAAGCGGCGGACGTCCAGGCTTCGATGCACGGATGAAGATGTGAGGGCCGAAGAATGACCAGCGCTTCGCCAGGCTGAGCCTGCGTTCTGAGAGCGGATCGGAAGGGGGCCGGAATAGAAACACGTCCCTTGGCGTCAAAGCGGTTCTGATGTGTGCCGAGGAACATGCTCATTGATGATGTGCCTCCCTTCACTTCAGGACTTGCGCAAGGTGATCAGGTATTTCTCTGTTCTTTCTTGGGATACCATGGGATTTCATGGGACGTCAAACATATATCTGCGAAAAACCGCAGAAAACTGCGGCTATTTTCATAGTGGAAATTGTGACGCGATTTTTTGCTGTTTGTTAGGAATTATCAGGGATAATCGCACGGCGAGATCTATACCTGCCGTTATTTGTTCCCTTTATGTTCTCATGGCGTAGCTTTTGAGAATTACTGGGGAACGTTTTTCATCAGAGGTGCCAGACGGCCTGTAAGCCGGGTTCTGTCCGCCAAAGGCGGGACGATCATTCCTCTGGGACATGCATCGCTGCATGCCTCGCGCAACCAACCCGAACGACGGAGTGAGACGCTCCCGGCTGCCTTGCGACAGCCTGCCGTTCCTATTCGGTTTTGCTCCCGGTAGGGTTTACCGTGACCGACGCCGTTGCCGGCATCGCGGTGTGCTTTTACCACACCGTTTCGCCCTTACCCGCGACGTATTCCAAGAAGGAACAGTCCGGCGGGCGGTCTGTTTTCTGTGGCACTGTCCCTAGGGTCGCCCCCGCCGGCTGTTAGCCGGTACCGTTGTCCCATGGAGCCCGGACTTTCCTCCATGACGGGGATCCTCATCCCAGTCACAGCGACCGTCCAGCCGTCTGGCGGTGCGGACCTTGCGCCGGGAGCGTTTGCGGGTCAAGGGCAGACTTTGTTCTGGTTTCGCTGCATGATGCTGGAATGAAACCAGTATTCGCCCTGAGGCTGTTTCTTGCATGGCTCGCATGGCAGGCTCGCCGCCGAGGTGTTGTACGTCCGGCAGTGCCTGTTGAGGTGGTTCCAGAGATCCCCGGTCCGGCCCCATCGCCGGATGTGCTGAAGCAGATACGGAAGATCACCGGGCGCCCCAGCTTTCCGCAATCCCTGTCATCGCTGCGGATCCGCAAATGGGTAGACATCAGGGTTCCAGGCGAAGAAGACCTGCGACCTGCACGCCTGTATCGGCCAAGAGGGACCGTATCGGGCGTGGTGCTCTTCCTGCACGGTGGCGGATTCGTACATTGCGATACGACGTCACATCACGGAATCTGTTGCCGCCTGACTGCGTCTTCAGGCGCGATGGTTCTGTCTCTTGATTACCGTCTGGCACCGGAGCATCGCTTCCCAGCAGGTTTAAGAGACGCGCAGGCAGCCCTTAAGTGGCTTAAACTCGCGGCGCCGGATCTGCCGATTGCTGTGGCAGGGGATAGTGCTGGTGGAAATCTGTCAGCTGTTTTGGCGCAATGGAGTCGCTCACAGCCTGATCTGCGACTGGCTGCCCAGCTTCTTTATTATCCTGCCCTGAGTGGCCCGGTCATTCCTTTATCCCGGCATGATTACGCTGAGGGTTACATGCTGACGACAGACCTTCTGTATTGGTATTGTTCTCAGACGCTTTCATCGCCCGATCAACTTTTCGATCCGGAATTTTCGCCTGTTTTTGCGGATCATCTTAGTGATCTTCCTCAAGCGATGATCGTGACGGCCGGTTTTGACCCCTTGCGTGGAGAAGGTGAACTTTACACGCGATTGCTCAGGGAGGCTGGAGGAACCGTCAAATACCGGGTGTTTCCACGCATGATTCATGGCTTTCTGAACGGGTATGCCCTGTTCAGGGATGGGCGGACGGCCTTGCGGGAAGGGGGCGTATTTTTACGGGAGGCTTTCAGGAAGGCCGGATCACGACCTTCCTGAGTAGAAGCTTTAGAGCCGCAGTTCGTGGAACGTGCCAGGCGTTCCTGCATCGGTTTGAATCGTGCGCTCACTGCGATCAACCTTCAGGCTGAACAGTTTGTCAGCTGACGGTTTGTCTCCGGGGCAGCCATTACCGTGGCGTCCCAAGACATCAATGTCCGGATTATTCTCGGCAGCATTGCCATTCACAACGAACACGAGACAACGCTTGGGCATGTCCGTCAGTCCGTCGTTGGTCACGACAAGCCGCAGATGTTCCACAAGGGCTGTATTATCGAACCAGCTCAGCTTGTTGAACGTGAACTTGTCGTAGGAAAAATCCAAAAGTCCGGAACGAACGACCACGAACATCAGCAGAAACGCCGGCACCACAATCAGGAGCCGGCGCATCAGGTGCTGTTTGAGTGTACGGGGCGGACGCCGTGTGCCCCGTGTAAAACGGGGCTTCGCGTTCGCGGGGTCAGTCAAAAGCAATTACTCCATGTCTTCGTGCCACTTGTCGCCCTTGTCGGCGAGCAGCGCTGCAGATTTCTCCGGACCGTAAGACCCGGCGCTATAAGTCTGCATCGGCACCTTGTTCTCGCTCCAGGCCTTGAGCACAGGTTCGGCCCAGCGCCATGCCGCTTCAACTTCGTCACGGCGAATGAACAGAACCGGATTCCCACGCACCGCGTCAAGCAGAAGGCGCTCATACGAGTCCGGGAAAGGCAGGCCGCCTTCCATGCGGATTGTCGTGTCGAGATCCGCCGTACGCAGGGTATAGGCGTCCAGAGCTGGGTTCTTGACGTTCAGCTGTAGCTCAACACCCTCATTCGGCTGAATGCGAATAACCAGCCGGTTTCCCGGTGGCGTCGCACCAAACAAAGCTGTCGGCGCAGCACGGAAGCGAATAACGATCTCGCTAACCTTGCGTGCAGAGCGCTTGGCCGTCCGGATGTAGAAAGGAACGCCTTTCCAGCGTGGGGTATCAACCCAGGCACGCACTGCGGCGTATGTTTCCGTGTTGCTCGGTTGTCCCAGCTCTTCCAGATAGCCTGGAACGCTCTGGCCACCGACAACGCCAGCAGTGTACTGCGCGCGGACGGTCTCAGAAGCGACAGTCTCATCCGTAATCGGGCGCAGTGCGTTCAGCACGGCCAGCTTGGCATTACGGACGGTATCGGCTTCCAGGGAATCAGGCGCTTCCATCGCGACCAGACACAACACCTGCAGGAGATGATTCTGGATCATGTCCCGCATGGCGCCTGATGTGTCGTAGTAGGATGCGCGACCTTCAACCCCGACGGTTTCAGCAGCCGTGATCTGAACGCTCTCGATCTGCTCGGCAGACCAGACGGCGTTCATGATCGGATTGGCAAAGCGAAGAGCCAGAACATTCTGGACTGTCTCTTTCCCGAGATAATGGTCAATACGATAGACCTGATTCTCGGGGAAATACTGGCCGACGCCGTCATTGATGGCTGTCGCAGTCGCCATATCCGTGCCGATCGGCTTTTCCAGCACGACGCGCGAATGCTGCGATACGAGATTGTGGCTGTGAAGATTTTCGCAGATTCTTCCGTACAGCTGAGGTGCCGTCGCGAAATAATAGACGCGGATCCGGTCAGCCGGGGCTTCGGAGAGAATGGAGGACAGGGCGCTCCATTCACTGTCGGCCTTCGTGCCATCAAGTGTGACGTAGTGTAAAAGCCCGAGAAAACGGTCTACGAGGACCGGAGATCGGACATCATCGGGGATGAAGCGTTCCAGCGCCTCTTTGGCGCGGGCAACATAGCCGTCCCGGTCGATATCCGTACGGGCGGTACCAATGATGCGGGCATCGTCTGGTATCTGTCCTATGCGGAGACGGTTATAAAGCGCAGGCAGAAGCTTGCGCATTGTGAGATCGCCGGTGGCGCCAAAGATAACATAGTCGAATGGTTCGACTTGCTGGACGTGTTCCATGGGTGCTCTCTGACCTCTCGAACCCGGATTGTCGGGGGAAAAGGGTTTAGGGTTCAGGCCTTTGCAGGCAGGGTCTAGTTCCGCTCTGGGGGGCTTTATGTCAAGGGAACGGGCATGCACGACATCGGGAGGAGGCATCACGGAAACGCGTGCGTTCCCTAAATGTGCACATAATTCCGTTGACCTCCCAAGCCTTGGCGCGATAAGCCGCGCGGCTAGTGTCGCATCTCTGCGATGCCCCGGACTTATGCCTGAAAAAGGAAAACGAACATGGACGCAGAAAGCAAAATCGAAGGCGCCGCAACGGGTGGCATTGCTGCTGACCGCCTGCGTTCCATCATTGAGCGGGTCGAGCGTCTGGAGGAAGAACGCAAGGCTCTGGCGGGTGACATCAAGGATATTTTCTCTGAAGCGAAGTCTGCCGGTTTTGACGTGAAGGTGATCAAGCAGATCATCAAGCTGCGCAAGCAGGAGCCTGCGGAAGTGGAAGAGCAGGAAACACTTCTTGATATCTATCGCCGCGCTCTTGGCATGTAATCCGGCGTCTCCGGATCGAACCCGCATTGTCTGGCTCTCTTAATATCCGGACCGGAGCATGATGCCCGATATTTCATGGTTGCCCGCATGGGCATTGATGTCTCTGCTGATCATTGTCGGCCTGTTCGCGCTGGCTCTGGTCTGCATGCCGTTTGCCGTTTTCGGTGTTAAGCCACGGTTGCAGGAACTCGAGTTCCAGATTGGAGAACTGCGTGCAGAGCTTCAATCACTGTCCCTGCGTCTGACGGCCCCGCCGTCAGACCGGATGGTTGCCGCCGGCCGCCCGGCTGACGAGAAGAGCCCGACTGCCGGTGTTCGTGCGCCAGTTCAGAAAGCGCCCTCCGTTGAGCGCGCACCTTCGGAGCCAGCAGATTATTTTGAGCCTGCCGCTGTCGTACGCGCTGAGGGACCGTCCTATGAAGACGGTCCGTTGGTGGCTGACCCAGATGCTCTGCGCAGAGTAGCCAAGAAGCCTGAGGCCTCTAAAAAAAGCTGGTCCCGAGCTCCTTGGGAGAGTGAGCAGACGCGACAGAGCGCTGCGCGGGAGCGGGAAGAGCTTGCCCCTCGGTCTGTATCTGCTCGAAGTGACGATGACGAGGCTTTTAGAGCCCGTGCGGAGCCGAAGCTCCGGTGGCCTCCAAGGGGCTAGACACAACTTTGTGCTGGAGTGGCTTTAGTGCTGATCCAGCACAAGGTCATCCCGATGAATCAGAACATCGCGACCACGATAGCCTAAAAGCTGCTCCATCTCCTCAGAGCGATGCCCAATAAGCTTCGTGCATTCTTTCGCTGTGTAGGACGCCAAACCGCGACCCAGCACATCTCCCTGCTCATCTTTGATCAGCACCAGATCTCCGCGCTCAAAGTGCCCGTCAATCGCGGTAACGCCGGCGGGCAGGAGTGACGCGCCCACAATCAGGGCATTTCGCGCTCCAGCGTCAACCACAAGGGCTCCCTTGGGATGCAGGCTGCTTCCAATCCAACGTTTGCGAGCGGAGCCCGTATCTGTCTGGGGAAGGAACCAGGTGCACAAACCACCGTCCAGGAGCTTCTGAATGGGATTCTGTGCCTGTCCTGCCGCAATAACCATGGATGCGCCTGCACGGTTGGCAATGCGGGCTGCCATAAGTTTCGTGCGCATTCCACCAGACGAATAGCCAGGTGGGGGCTCGCCCCCCATCGCCATGATGTCGTCCGTCACTTGCTCAATGACTGGAATATGACGCGCCGCTGGATCTGTGCGTGGGTCTGCCGTGTAAAGACCGTCAATGTCGGAAAGGAGGACAAGACAGTCCGCTTCAATCATCTGGGCCACACGAGCACCTAGGCGATCATTGTCACCAAAACGGATTTCCGAGGTGGCGATGGCATCATTTTCATTGATGACGGGAATGCAGCCCAAGTCCAGTAGTGTCTGGAGTGTGGCGCGAGCATTCAGATGGCGCTCACGGCTTTCTGTATCGTCGGGCGTGAGAAGTAACTGACCGGCGACAAGTCCATGCTGGGCGAGGGCATCACTCCAGCCCTGAGCAAGACCAATCTGTCCGACGGTAGCAAGCGCCTGCTTCTCGTCGAGGCGCAGGCGGCGGTTCATCAGGCCCAGTTGATGTCTTGCAAGTGAAATTGCCCCTGAGGATACGACAACAACTTCTGTGCCCGCTTTCTTAAGGCTGGCGATGTCCTCACAGACACTGCGCAGCCAATCGGCCCGCAGCGCTGCCTGTGCGCCATCAACAAGAAGGGCGCTTCCAACCTTGATAACAATCCGGCGCGCCTGCGCCAGTTGAGGGGCAGGGGCCTTGGCGATCATGCCAGCTTGCTTTCCTTTGCTGCATTGACACGATCCTGAAGGAGCCGAAGCAACTCAGGCAGGCCTTCGCCTGTCACGCCGGAGAGTGTCAGCACTTCTGCGTCAGATGCTTTTGCAAGAGCCCGTTTTTTGGCTGACTTCTGTTCGGCAGTCAAAGAATCGCACTTGTTGAGCACAATGATTTCAGGCTTGGCGGCTAGAACCGGATCATACGCTTCAAGCTCATTACGGATCAGGCGCCAGTGCTTCACGATCTGCGACTCAGTTCCATCAATCAGATGAAGCAGCGTTGCACAGCGCTCGACATGACCCAGAAAGCGATCCCCAAGGCCTGCGCCTTCGCTTGCGCCCTCGATCAGACCGGGAATGTCCGCAATGACGAACTCTTCAGTCGTATTCAGGCGTACGACACCAAGCTGCGGATGCAGAGTGGTAAACGGGTAGTCTGCAATCTTCGGTCGTGCGCGGGATGCCACGGAAAGAAGGGTAGATTTGCCAGCATTTGGAAGGCCAACCAGCCCCACATCCGCAATGAGTTTCAGGCGAAGCCAGACCCAGCGCTCTTCACCCGGCCAACCCTTGTCGGCTCGACGTGGCGCACGATTGGTGCTGGTCTTGTAATGGGCATTGCCTCTGCCACCATCACCGCCGCGGCACAGGAGGATCTCCTTGCCGTCTTCGTCCAGATCCGCAAGGAGTGTCTCGCGGTCTTCATCGAAGATCTGCGTGCCGACGGGCACATTGATGATAACGTTTTCCGCAGCTGCACCGGTTCTATCGGAACCTGCGCCGTTGCCGCCTTTACGGGCCTTGAAGTGCTGTGTGTATCGGAAGTCGATCAGCGTATTGAGGGCAGGGACGGCGCGGAAAAGAACATCGCCACCACGTCCGCCGTTACCGCCATCAGGGCCACCGAATTCGACGTACTTTTCCCGACGGAAGGCGATCACGCCGTCACCGCCATCGCCGGAACGTACATAGATCTTGGCCTGGTCGAGAAATTTCATCGTATTATCCGCAACATATGAAAAAGGCCGGCCCTTGGGAGGACCGGCCCTTCCGCTCGCGCTTGGGGCGCGGTGACTTACTCGGCGGCTTCCGGCAGCGCCACGGAAACGTGGACGCGGCCTTCGGCGCGACGCTGGAACTTCACATGTCCGTCCACAAGGGCGAACAGTGTGTGATCGCGACCAATGCCGACATTGCTGCCAGCCTTCATCTTGGTTCCACGCTGACGGACAATGATGTTGCCTGCCAGAACGCTCTCGCCGCCGAACTTCTTGACGCCGAGACGGCGACCGGCGCTATCGCGCCCGTTACGACTGGAACCGCCTGCCTTTTTTTGTGCCATGGCTGTGTATCCTTCCTAGTGCGGCTTCAGGCCGCGTTGATCGCGTCGATGCGCAGCACGGTAACGTGCTGGCGGTGGCCATTCTTACGACGGCTGTTCTGACGGCGACGCTTCTTGAAGATGATGACCTTGGCCAGACGATCCTGTGCGACCACGGTGGCCGTCACGGTTGCGCCAGCAACCAGCGGCGCGCCAACGGTCACGCTGCCTTCGCTGCCGACCATCAGGACGTCGGAGAAGGTCACGGTGCTACCGGCTTCAGCCTCAAGCTTTTCAACCTTCAGGATGCTCTCAGGAGCAACACGGTACTGTTTTCCGCCTGTGCGGATGACTGCAAACATTCTGGAAACTCTCGCTGTTCCGATCTCTTGGCCGCTTTTGCCGGGGTATTCCCGGTCTGGCGCAGCCCAGTCGCTTCTTATCGTTGGTTCCTGACCGACCACATGGGACGGCTAGAACAGGCGGGTCGATACAAGGAGACAGCCTTCCAGTCAATCAAAAACAGCAAATCGTGAGTAGGTCATGCCATCTTTAATTAGGGAAAGAGTGGTGGCTCCCTCTTGCATTATGCTGAAAAGCCAGTCATAAGCCGCGCCATCGATCAGGTCTACTTTATGTAGGCCGTACGGAGAGGTGCCAGAGTGGTCGATTGGGGCGGTCTCGAAAACCGTTGTGCCTTCGCGGGTACCGTGGGTTCGAATCCCACCCTCTCCGCCAGATAAATCAAAAATTTTCATATTTTTTATAGAGTTATTTGATTTGTCGAAATTCATCCCACCTTGAGACCCATCTTAAAAAATGCGTCATCGCGCGGCGCTCGGACGCGATATGCGTCGTTTATAAACTTCCCGATGTGACCTGCTAACTGATGTCCTGCTTTCTCCAGAGACATCTAGATGATCTGAAGGCGCGACTGAAACAGCGACCCACGAAAAAAAACGCTCAGAAATTTCTTGAAATCGTCGTCCGTGTTCGGCTAACGTTCTTGAGTTAGCTGACACTACAGTACGAAAAACTTCTAGCAAGCCCAGAGGGCTCTCTGCCACTGCTTCAAGCAGAGACCCTGTAGAACACTGAACGCCGAAAAAACCAAACGAAACTAGTATCATCGTTGGTCCCGTGAGGGGCTGGTTGGAAAGGCGTATCATGAGTTCTGTTTTCCCCCTTCGTCGCTCTGACGACATCTTTATAACGCGTCGGGAAGCTTCTGAGCGACTACGCGTGTCCCTCTCAACGATCGACAGATATGTCGCTGCGGGCGAGCTCGAACGCTTGAAAATCGGTCCAAGGCGAACTCTGTTTCGACTGCGCGATGTCGAAAGGCTCGTCCGTCGTGACGGCAGCGCTTCTTTCGCCATGCAGACCACACTGAGCAACGTCTGGTCGTAGCTGCTGATTTTATCAGCGCAGGATACCTGCGGATCTTTCCTTTCCATGATGAAAGCTAGCGCTATGTTTGACGTCGCTGACATTGACTTTGCTTGGGACAGCCCTTGGGACTCCCTGGAGATGAAATGCGTCTATCAGGATATTGTTTTCTGGATCCTTTGTGATGTTACTCGAGAGATTGATCCCTATTACAAGACTAATTGCTACAAAGTAGATAATCCCGATAATTTATTTTCGGCACCAACTACCGTAAACGACTTACATAACTTGTTCCGGGCATCTCCTTCGGAGATTTCTGAAGGGTGGTCTCTATTCAAAATGATAAACGGTAATTTTTCAGACACTAAGCTTTTTGAAATCCTCAATACATTTCTTTTCCTGAAAGACAAATCTACGGTTGCACAGCCAACGATAGATGAAATCATGGAGCTTTTGTTTGCCCGTGCTTCGCATTGGTCAGATAAACTGACGATTGAAGATCTCCTGCCTCAGCTGACTTCTGGCAGGATGATCCAGGTCCATGATCAGTCCCCGTCTGGAGGGCTGCCGCTGAACGTTATCGCGGAGCAAGTCCTGTTTTATAAAAGGCCGATACGATCTGACGAGCAGCTTATTCTTGCCCGTGCTTTGACATATCTTGGATGGCGACGGCATCGTACCGCCCAGACACGCCGATGGATTGCTCCCCCTGACTTTCCGACAAAAGATCCCGGCAAACTTCGATGGCATTACAGGTGACGATGTCCGCCAAAGCACAGCGACTTCGCGAGTACCTTTTCACGAGAGAAAACATCCCGCAGGCGACTATCGCCGCACTTGACGGTCATCATAGTCCTATCGCCTAGGTTTGACCTGGCCAGCATGAGGATGGATCGATACCAGCAGAAAAGGCTGCTGAATGTCGGAATGTCCCTGATGGAACATCGGAAGACGATCCAGTTGCGCGGCAGGCAGCCAAAGACGACCGTCCGGAGCAAGACAAGGTGCATCAGCCCAGTGCAGACGTAAATCCGAGAGCAGTCTCGTGATCTTTCCGGAAACGTCCCTGAGATAGACGCCGTTATCCTTCAGATTGGTGAAGTAAAGGTTACCGGCAGTGTCCATGGCGCTGCCCCCGATTGGAGGTAAATCTGCCCAGGGCTGAACCGCTGCAGACAGATCGGTTGACGACACATTGGGATCATCGAGCAGAGCTGTCGGAACTTGAGACCACGGCCCTTCAAGCGGCCCGAAATACAGCCATTTCCC
Organism: Gluconobacter sp. DsW_058; assembly: GCF_002153615.1. Classification (NCBI taxonomy): domain Bacteria; kingdom Pseudomonadati; phylum Pseudomonadota; class Alphaproteobacteria; order Acetobacterales; family Acetobacteraceae; genus Gluconobacter; species Gluconobacter sp. DsW_058. The sequence continues at coordinate 3,301 of NZ_JOPH01000006.1, read as the reverse complement.
GTCCGGACTCACTTCAAGCGGGTCGGCATTCACCAGAAGCGGCTGATGCAGGTGGCTCTCAACGACGTGTCCGTCCATGATAATCGGTCGATCGGTTCGTGCGCGCGTGGAAGCATCGTTGTCCAGAACACGACGTGCCTGACCTGTTTTAATATCAAGAACGATCAGCGCTGCCTTGCCCGCATCCGTCAGATAGGCATGCATACCGTTGAAACGGATATCGTCGATATAGCTCCCCGCCTGCGCGATATCCGGGTCCAGGGGATAGATCCGGAGCACATGACCTGTTGCCGGATCAATGCGGACCAGTTTGGCTCCTTCAGGTATGGGAGCACCTCCAAAAGACGGAGTTCCCGTATCAACAACCCAGAGCGTGCCGTCAGGAGCAACGTGGAGGGCATTGACGCTAACAAACCGATGCGTCGCATTCCGTCCGGGTTTCCAGCCATTCCAGTCAGCATCCGGAAACGGCTCTATCTCTTTGCTTTTCGTCAGAAGACCCACGGCCGGTCCGGAGAACCCGGTCCAGCGAGGGCCTGAGACAAACACATGACCGCCAGCAAGCGCTACGGCGTTCCAGTCTATTGCGTTAGTAGTCGCCTCAATCCTGATGGTCTGTGCATGGGAAGAAACAGGATGCCCGCATACCCCAACGAAACCCGTGAAAACGGCAATGGCGATCCTGCGCAGGCCTCTTTTTGTGAAAGCATGCGGCTGATTCTGTTTCATGACTCCCATGCCGTCAGATCCCTGCGATAAAACCGGACGGCGTACCGTCGGCAGGATCCACGAACACCACGTCATCTGGCGCCCGTCGCGGCGTGTCGATGGCAAGGAAAACAACTGGATGGCTCAGAATGCGGGGTACGGCATGCACGGCCCGACGGGGGAACAGCAGAAGATGGCCGGGTGCAAACGGCGCCTCTTCCTTGGGATCATCTATCCAGAATGTGCCTGTTCCGGAGAGGACATGGAGCACTTCATCGCACTGGGTATGATAATGCGGCGGCACCTCCCGATAGATCCGGAAGACCCGGATACTGGCTTCCGACTTGTCGGTCAGATAAGTGTCCAGTAGCATTGTGTCCGCCGTTTCGGGAAATGCCGCCGCAATTTTATTGAGATCGAAGCGACCTCCCGTCCGGTTCAGGGTCATAAGATGTTCTTCGTCATTCATGAGGTCTGCTCCTCTCAAGCGCTTTGACTGTTTTCGTCATGATCGTTTTCGTTCAGGCCCATTCTTCAGGCCGGAAAACCTTCGAGCACGATTTTGCCTTTGGCCTGACCACTTTCGATTAGAGTGTGAGCCTCTCGCAGATTGGCGGCGGTGATCGCGCCAAGATTTTTGCCGAGCGTTGTACGAAGACGACCTTCATCCACGAGCCGCGACACGTCGTTCAGGAGTCTCCCTTGTGCGCTGATATCTGCCGTTCCGAACAGTGAGCGGGTGAACATCAGCTCCCAATGCAGGGACAGGCTTTTGCGCTTGAGGGGTACAGCATTGAGTTCAGCAGGATCATCAATCAGGCCTAAATGTCCCTGAGGGGCCAGAAGTTCGACGATCTCTGCCAGGTGTCGATCTGTCTGCGTCGTGGAAAAAACAAAACCGGGGGCGCCCGTAGGAAGGGCAGCAACCTGTGTGGCCAGAGGCTTGCTGTGATCGATTACGTAATCTGCCCCGAGAGATGTGACCCAGTCCTGCGTTTCGGGGCGCGAAGCCGTGGCAATGACCGTGATATCAGTCAGAACCTTGGCCAGCTGGATCGCCATGGAACTGACCCCGCCTGCGCCTCCAATGATCAATATGGACGGCGTCGTTCCCGGGACAGGCCGACGAATGTCCAGACGATCGAAAAGCATTTCCCAGGCCGTGATTGCGGTCAGCGGTAAGGCTGCGGCTTCAGCCCAGGTCAGGGAACAGGGTTTGCGACCGACAATCCGTTCATCGACCAGATGAAACTCGGCGTTGGTCCCCGGACGATTGATCGCGCCGGCATAAAAGACTTCATCGCCGACAGAAAAATCCGTGACGTCCGGTCCGGTGCCGACGACAATACCCGCCGCATCCCAGCCCAGAACACGCCACTGACCTGCCTCTGGTGTCGCACTGCGACGGACCTTTGTATCAACCGGATTGACCGACACAGCCCTGATCTCCACCAGAAGATCCCGCCCCGTGGGAACAGGCTTCGGCAGATCGATGTCCTGAAGGGATGCCGGATTTTCGATGGGAAACGGCGTCTGATAACCGATGGCCCGCATGATGTCTGCTCCTCTGTTGAATGAGGAGCAGAGTGAGCACTATGCTGTTTGCAGACAAGAACGCACTTTTAATGCCCATAGTGTCGGAAATGATACCGTTATGACCCGCATCCGCCATCAGTCGCTCGATTGCAGCCCCGGCTGCGCTGTTGAAGCAACGCTTCAGCTCATCGACGGAAAATGGAAAGGCGTGATCCTCTATCACCTGCTTCAGGGGACCTTACGCTTCAACGCCATCCGAAAGCGCCTGCCCAACATCACACAGAGAATGCTGACAACCCAGCTTCGCGAGCTGGAGCGTGACGGGTTCGTGTTACGGACGGTTTATCCGGAAGTTCCGCCAAAGGTGGAGTACAGCCTGACCCCACGTGGCCGAACCCTTGAACCCGTCATCATGGCTCTCAAGGCCTGGGGCGACGAGCACACAGAATTCAGGCACGGTCCTGAGGCCTGTGCAGATCAGGATGGCATACTCTCGCCTGCCGCAAAGGGGACTGAATGATTGCTGAGCAGTTATTTGGCTAATGGCGGAATTGAGGGGCAAGCGGAACGTCTGCTAACGGCTGCATGAATAATAGCTGGCGTCCATTGCGGCGGCGTTTCTCGAGCCTAACCCCTTTAAGAAAATTCCGGCTGTCTAGATATCTGTCCAATCGGGGAAGGTGTTGGCTTAACCTTCTACTCTAATCTATCTCGACTAATTCATGTGCCAAACCTACTCTGCCGTTACGGAGCTATAAGGAGAATATCAGTGGGGGCTTGGGGTGCGCTCATCATGAGTTTCTTCGGGGCGGTCTTCGCGTCGTTGACGTTGTATTGGCATATGGATCTTTCCGGGATCGCATTGGTCATGCCTTTCTTGGGTTTCCTATTGATCGGCCTGGCGGCGATGTATGTTATCCGTTTACCCGGGGATGGGATCAAACCTACTTCGAAAGAAGAACGTGCCATTATGTGGAGTAGCATCGGCGAAGGCATCGGCCTTTTCCTCGCCTCCAACATAGTCATAAATTTGCATCGGCCAGACCTGCTCCTGCCT